>DAOVRJ010000084.1 GCA_030628225.1 Candidatus Zixiibacteriota bacterium
ACAAACCGAGAGCTCAATCGTATGCGCACCACATCACCCACCTGAGCGCCTATGGTATTTCCTGCCTCAACAACCATGGTCTTCTGCCCGCCCAGATGACAGACTCCCCTGGCCGAGCAGCTGTGACAGGCCCCTTTGGCCTCCGTGGAGACCAAGGCCACCCGGTCCCTGATCTCGGTTACCGCGCCCGTTTCCTCCATCTCTCTCCCAACTCTCTGAACTATCACCAAGGATCGGCTTTTTCTTTTATCGAGTCTCGAATCTCGCTAAACGAGTTTCGAGTTTCGATATTCGAGGTTCGGAAATAAGTCTTGCTAGCATCTCTGGATTCCCGCTTGCGCGGGAATGACAAAAAAGACACGGGAATAACATTCCTTGGGAAATTATGTTTGGTTCTTACGGTTCCCGGGTTTTCTACGAATCTCGAGTCTCGACTCTCGAATCTCTTTATTACGGAGACAAACAAAAAGCAAACCCCCACCAGGATTTGCTTTCCTTACTACCATCCGTTTCCCTTCACTGGTATAACCCAGATCAGGTTTCAGGGGTATGATCTCAGGCCTCGCAGCCATCCCCAACGGGTACTACTTATTCGATTGCTGATACTGAAGTTTATGTCGAAGCGCGGCCCACTGCATCCCAACCCCACCAGGGTTTAGGGAATAGGGTATAGGGGTTAGGGAAAAGCAAGAAGACCATGTTCTATCACAGTGAGTTGCATGTTGGGGGGTGGAGATGGGGACACTGACCCCTAATCCCTGTTTTTCCGTGGGTCACTAACCCCTGATCCCTAATCCCTATCTTTCCGGGTTCACTAACCCCTAACCCCTGATCCCCAATCCCTGTCTTTCCGGGGTCACTAACCCCTAAATCCCTAACCCCTCTCCTTTCATCAACACCGCGAATAGCCGCAGTGCTTGCAGACAACACACCCATCGGAATGTTCCAGAGTCTCCCCGCAGTCGGGGCAGGCACCAGTACTACCCTCTAACTGAAACCTCAGGCCGCCCTCGTATCTGTCGGTGTCCTTGAGATACTTCTCGATGGCTCGGCTGATGGCATCCGGACAGGAGAGTATGATCCCACCATCTTGCCAGGAAGGGGAGGGGCAGCGGATGCCACGCAGCTGCTTAAGGATAGCTTCCAGCTCGATGCCGCTGCGTAGGGCCAGGGAGACCAGCCGGCTAATGGCCTCTGTCTGAGAAGCGGCACATCCACCTGCCTTGCCCAGTTGAGCGAAGACCTCAAACAGCCCGACAGGGTCCTCGTTGATGGTCACGTACAGGCTGCCGCACCCCGTTCCGATCTTCTCGGTGGTGCCCCGGAGAACCACCGGCCTGCCCCGGGGCGACCGGGGCTTGGGCGCCTCAGTCCTCTGGGTGACGCCCAGATTCAAGACCTGCTGCTCACGGCTCTTGTCCCTATAGATGGTCACTCCCTTGCACCCGGACTCATAGGCCAGCTTGTACACCTTGGCCACATCCTCACGAGTGGCCTCAGTGGCGAAGTTGACCGTTTTAGAGACGGCGTTGTCCGTATATTTCTGAAAGGCGGCCTGCATGCGGATGTGCCACTCCGGCTCCAGGTCGTGAGCCACCACGAAGGACTGGCGGATATCCTCGGGCACCGCTTTCATCCCTTTAACAGAGCCCTTGGATGCGATCTTCTTAAACAGAGCCTCATCGTAGAAATCTCGTTCCCGGGCTATCTGCTCGAAGAGGGGGTTCATCTCCACCAATTTGTCGTCATCCATAACATGGCGCAAAAAGCAGAGGGCGAATAGAGGCTCAACGCCCGACGAGCAGCCGGCGATGATGCTGATGGTACCGGTGGGAGCGATGGTGGTAGTAGCGGCATTGCGCAGCTTTAAACCGTTGGGCACGTCGTAGATGCTGCCTTGAAAATTGGGAAAGACACCCCTCTCCTCAGCCAACCGCGCCGACATCTCCTTGGATTCGGCGGAGATAAAAGCCATTACCTCCTCGGCACAGCTGATGGCTTCCTCGGAATTGTAGGGAATTCCCAGCTTGATGAGCATGTCGGCGAAGCCCATCACCCCCAGGCCGATCTTGCGGTTGGCCTTGGTCATGTTCTCGATCTGGGAGAGAGGCTGCCGGCTGACGTCGATGACGTTGTCCAAGAAATGGACTGCCACGCGGACCAGAGGTCCCAACTTTTCGTAGTCGATCTCCTTTCCGGAGACCATCTTGGACAGATTAATGGAGCCTAAGTTACATGATTCATAGGGCAGCAGAGGTTGCTCCCCGCACGGGTTGGTGCTCTCGATCTCTCCTGCTTTGGGTGTGGGATTGCTCTGATTGATCCGGTCCAGAAAAATGATCCCCGGCTCACCATTTCGCCAGGCCAGGTCCACGATGGTGTTGAAGACCGCCTTGGCGTCCAGCTTCTTGACCACCTGCCGGCTGTGGGGGTTGACCAGCTCGTACTCCTCCTCCCGGGCCAGAGCCTGCATGAACTTCTCGGTGAGGCCAACGGAGATGTTGAAATTGGAGAGAACCCCCTCATCCTTTTTGCAGCGAATGAAATCCAGGACATCCGGATGGTCCACGCGCAGCACGGCCATGTTTGCCCCTCTTCGGGTGCCCCCCTGTTTGACGGCCTCCGTGGCAGCGTCGAAGACCTTCATGAAGGACAAAGGACCGCTGGAAATCCCCTTGGTGGACTGGACCACGTCGTTCCGGGGACGGATGCGGGAGAAGGAAAAGCCTGTGCCCCCGCCGCTCTGGTGGATGAGAGCGGTATTCTTGACGCCCTCGAAGATGCTCTCCATGGAATCCTCGATGGGCAACACAAAACAAGCTGAGAGCTGCTGAAGTCTGGTCCCGGCGTTCATCAGCGTGGGCGAGTTAGGCAGGAATTCCAGACGGGTCATCACCCCACAGAACTCCTCCTCCGTCCTTTTGACCTCTTCCTTGTTGCGGTACTCGGCATCCACCGAGGCCACGTTCCGGGCCACCCGGCGGAACATCTCCTCAGGGGTCTCGATGACCTTCCCGGTGTGGTCTTTGCGCAGATATCTTCTCTGCAGGACCGTGATGGCATTGGGAGTCAATTGCACCTTACCATGTGAGGCCAGACCGGAGGCGCTTTTCTGCTTCGGGCGGGATGTCGCGCCGGCAGCACTCTCCTGGTTTTGTGACGTGGGGGGCATGGCAGTCTCTCCTGTTGACAGCATCAGTGTTTTGGTTTAAAGTTCGTTGTCCGGGGATATTCTATGGCCTGTATTTCCCGTGATTCCACCGTTTGGAGATGTTCCAGCCGGCCATCAGAACTCACAACGGCAAGCCGGTACTGGCAAGCAAAGCCGGGTTGGATGATTCTATCGGTATATTTATATGTCATCTGCCGGGAAACACCTTCCTGACCGACAAGCTCTATGTTAGTCGTATAACGGGCGATTTCATTCCAACAGCCGGTCTCTTTCTGTCTGCGCTCAAGGACAAATCCACGATGCGCCCTCTCCCTCTCTGTTATCCATTCCAGGACCACAGCTCCTGCTTCCTGACGGGCAGAGAAAGAGGAGAGCGTGATCCACGGCGATGCATCCCAGCTGTATACGATGTCGTCATAATCATAGATGCCATCGTGGGCATCGCGATAGACACGGAACATGACATCGTCGAGGCTATCGCCGGCCACATCTACGATCAGGAAGGTGCTCGGCGCTCCGGTGTCCCCCACTCCTCGACAGTGTCCGGCATCCAGTTGCCAGACGCCGTCGATCTTAATGGCGCTGTAATTGTGCGTATGCCCGCAGAAGTAGGCCAAAACACCCTCATCCCTTAGAAGTTCCCAGAAACGATCCCGACGGGCGGGATATTTATCCAGGCTGTCACCTATATGGCGCATCCGTCCGTTATTGGCATCGGGCTGCGGATATGCCGGCTCGTGGCCGAAGACGAAGATGTGCTCCCTGGCCGTCGCGGCCAGATCCTCCGCCAGCCACTCGTAGAGGGCATCCACGACATCTCCATCGGCAGCTGTATCGCCGATGCCATCGTAATACTGGTTCAGCACCACGAAGTGGGCGTTCTGGTGATCGAAGGAGTAGGTCGTCTCCCGGCAACCCGGCGGGCCGGCGTTCACAACGCCAGGAAGATCCTCTCCACCGGCGTTATAGCTGCGCAGCCATTCCATATCGCCGGGCGTCTCGGCCTCGTGGTTGCCCACCACGGGATACCAGAGATAATCATCTCCCAGGATCTGCTCGATGGTCCACCTCACCTGACCCGGCGGATCCACATCCCCCGGGCTGATCATGAAAGCGCCGGGGCCCGTCGCGGCGATGGCCTCACAGACCCCTCGAAAATACCGGGAATCGTCATAAACACCCGTGCCGGAGTACCCCCGCATATCTACTGCAACCGAAAAGCTGAAGGGCTCCGCCAGGGCAAATTTAGCAACCGGCAACAGAAACATGACGCTGATGACAAAAAAGCTCTTTTTGATCTTGTGCACAGCGATGCCCTTTTTAGACGACCTGGTTTCACCCGATGCTGGCGATGAAGGGCGCCGTGACGGAGAAAATCATGACGGCCAACAGAATCGAGCTGACCACATGAGCCAGCTGCTCGCCCAGGGCCGGGGAGATCAACTTTTCCCGAAGTGTTGCGTTCAAGATGGCCAGAACGATAAACAGTATCCAGATTGCAAAAGCTCGCAGAAACATTGCCGATCCGGTCTCCCACGGGAGTGATTATTCTTCGGCCCTATTCGCTCTCCCGTGACCTGGCGTAATCCTGGCGCAATTTACGGGCCAGGCGATCTGCCGTTTCCTCGGCCAGATACTGTAGCCCCGTCGCTATCTCCTCTACGGAGAGTTGAGACAGGGTTATGGCACTTATGACATTACCGGCAGCATAGCCATCGATATAAAAGTGGGACCGTGAGAGAAGCTGTTTTTCCTTTACGCGGGCCTTCCAGATCTCCAGACCCGTGCTGTTGTCAAGCAGAGAAACTTTCAGATCGATCTGAAAGGATACCCCCGCATCCCACGATTCGGCATCAATTCCATAGCTCTCGATGTACATGTCGAACAGAAAATCAGAACGATCCGGATCATGGACCGGCCAGAGATGAAGATATTCGGAACAGCGCTGCAGGGTCCTTTCTTGAATGCGCCGGGGAACATCTACCTGTATCATGGCGCTGTCCAGGCGTGCCTGCGCCTGACCGGCTGTGATCTCCTTGACCAGAGCTGTCCCGGCGTGTAAAACCGAGGCGAACAGGTCGTCGGCATCGATGTCGATGAACGATCCGGTAAACACCTCCGGCCTGGGTGCATCCATCACCGCCGCCGCCGTGAGCTCTCTGAAGGTATAATCTTTCAGGCGATTCGATGAGCCACATCCCAAAAGAGTCAGGCTCAGGCCAACGATGAGGCTCCAAACCACCATCTTCGCCGGGTTAACTTTCATCATCTCCCCCTGGGGAATGGAAACCTAACTGAGCAGCTTTTCCGGAAGTACATAATCCCCAAACTGTTCCCTGGTTTTTTCTAATCGCAGTTTTTGCTTTTCCAAGATCTCGAACAATATTTTCGGCGTGTCGGAAACCTGTGTCTGGTAGATCTTCTTGATCCTCTCGATCTTGGCCAGGTTCTCCGGGACCCTGACGGTGAATTGCCTGTCATAGTCCTCTTGCCTGTACTCCTCGCCCAGAATCTCCTGAAACAACCTCTTCAGATCCTCATACATCGGCATCCGACCGGTGGGCGACTCGATGGCCGGCACATCTGTGTGAACGCGCAGTTCCATCCATTTGTACCAGATCTTCTTGTCGTTCTTCTCGTTGAGGAATTTCCCCTCTTTACCTTTCAAGAAGTAGTTCACCGAGAAGATCAGCGGGGGATTCTGCAGATTCCGGCCAATATTCAGATTATCCTGGATGTACTTGCCGATGGGTATGGAGAGAAAGTCTATGTTGGACATGGGATTGAACGCTCTGATCCCTTCCTGGCCCAGAGTGGCGGCGGTGGTCTCCGATTCAAGGGACGCCCCTTTGGTGATGATCCCGTGTACCCAGTCGAAGGATTCCTCCACGGGCACCGAGGTGTCCGAATCTCTGCCACCATACACGACTCCGCTCACCGTCACACCAGCGGGATCGTCAAGCGTGGGATCTAAGTTCTCCAGCGCCTTTAGCTGAATCGTAAAGCGACCATTGGGGTGCGAGCAGGTGATCTCCCTGCCCTGGGCATCTTTTTTTCCGATGTACCACTCGCCGGAATGGTTATGACCCCGGGGAGGAACCTCTCCATCCCTTCCGATCCAGTGCGTTCCACCACCCTCGGTGACCAGCACGTTGGAGAATATGATCTCGTTGGGGCTGTGCAGGGCCTTCCACTGCAGGGGGTCATCCTGGGAATTTATACCCTGTATGATCCCGAAAAGGCCCTTCTCCACATTGACGGCCCTGATCTCCCCGTCTATTTTCCGGAGATAGGCGATGTCATCGCCGACGATGGTCTCGCCATCCAACATGGCCGTGGAAGTCTTTCCGCAAAGAGAGGGAAAAGCCCCGGTGAAGTAAGTCACTCTGTCATGGGGACCGTGAATGCCCATAACCAGCATATGTTCGGTGAGCCAGCCTTCCTGTGAGGCCCGGTTGATGGCCAGACGCATGGCCAGCTTCTTCAGGCCAATGGTGTTCCCGCCATACTGCGTGTTGGTGCTGTAAACGATGTCATCGCTGATATCGATGTATATTCGCCGCTGGTGAAAATTCGTGGATACATTTCTCTCGTCTAGCCGGCCGGCGGAATGGACGAACTTGAAGAAGCGGGCATCCCGACCCTGGCGGATGAATTCCTGGTAGCCCTGCCGGTAGAGAAGATCTTCGCTGTGGGCCACATAACTGGAATCGGTCAGTTGCAGACAGAGAACGGAAAACTCGGAGTTGGTCGGTCCCAGGCAGAAGAAGCGCACATACAGCTCCTTGCCTTTCATAAGATCTTTGAAAATCTCGTGAATTTCGTCTAGACTCCCTTGCCTGTCCTTTGTTCTGATAATCTGACCCAGGTCTACACCCTGAGGTACCAGAATGATGGTGTGTTGCTTATCTCTGGCCTGATCGTCATAGCTGTCGAAATGGACGGTGTGGCCCTCCATGGCCAGTTCGCTTTCCTCGCCATTTCTGATGGCCTTCTCGCTGATGTATCTGATGTCCTCCGCGGAATCGGTGCACACGAACACCGAACGGGGATTGCCCAGCTCCACGTATTTGGCTATACACTCGTGAACCCGGGGATTGTCTATTTGAGTTAGCTTCTGATAGTTCTCTTCATCCAAACGATTTTTTAAGATGTCCTTCGTTCTTTCGTCCATTGCTGTCCTCTTTCACCAAGTGCAAGTATGAAGTTCAGGTGCTAAGAAATCACCTCACTCTCCAGCGCCAGCAAAATATCTCCTGGAAGCCGGGGCACAAACACAAAAGATACGGATTACAACCTTTCTCTCGCTGAAAGCGACCTACCTTTACTGTCCCAGTGGCCCTTTCAACAGCCTGATATCATCGATCCAGGCCGTCCCCGAGCCGTCTATGACCAGATTGAGCTTCACATTGTCGGGGTTCTCGCCCTTTTTCAGGAAGAAGGGCGTCTCCACGGTGATCCAATCGTTGGTGCCGGCCAGAGCTTCCAGGAGCCCGCGGGAGTAAAAGTCGCCCTTGCCGGGGAAATGGCAGAGCATTTCCAGATAGACCTTGCCCTCGACATTCTCGGTGCGCAGCTTGGCCCGGTAGATGAGGCGGGCGTTCTCGATGTCCACATCGCCGACCTCAAACAACCGCACCGTGACCGACTCGCTGACGGCAATTTTCAGGGAACCGTTGCCGTCGGCGGTCACCTGCGGATCGATCTGTAGATTCATCAAGTCATCCGATTGAGCGATGATCCCCTCCGGAATGTCCAGGGAATACGCTTTCAGCTCAACCACTTCCTGTTTCTGCCTGGCACAACCGACCAGGATGAGGGTCATGGCCAGGGAGAGAATGAGAGTGAAGTGTCTGGTGCGCATGTGGTGCCTCCTTGTTGAGGGTGGGAAGATCGTAGGTGCCGTCGGGTGACCCCACCCGATGGCTGCTGACGACTGCCGATAGTTACTCTGCTTGAGTCAATAAAAATTCACTTATAGCATCGGGTACAGTAACACAACGCCACTTATCGATGACAACCGTTACATTACTAAGCTTCATGCGCCTTAGTAATATATTCACCAGTTTCTTCGAACTTTATCTCTATCTTGTTAAATAAGGTCTGCCCTTCTCGTCGCAGTCTTTCCAACGCCATTTGACAATACTCAGAATCTATCTCAACACCAATGCTATTCCTATCAGCTTTCATTGCAGCGAGCATAGTTGTCCCTGTTCCAAGAAAAGGATCAAGAACTGTATCTCCCCAGAAAGAAAACATTCTAACAAGCCTATTAGCTAACTTAAGGGGAAAGGGAGCAGGATGATTTTTTGTTGAGGTCCCAGGAATATTCCAAATTTGTTGAAACCATGCGGCATAGTCTTTTTTACCAATCATACTTAACTTGCGCTGTTCCATAGTTGGCTTTCGGTAACCGCCCGGTTTACGTTGCATAAGAATGAATTCAATGTCATTTTTAATGATAGCATTAGGTTCATAGGGTTTGCCGAAAAACTTGCTACCATTATTCACTTCATATGTTGCTTTGGCAATCTTATACCAAATAATGGGATTCAAATTATCAAAGCCAATCTTTCTGCACGATACAGCTATATCCGAGTGCAGAGGAACCACAACATGTCTGCCAAATTTCCTTCGAGAGAGACATACATCGCCAACTACACAGACTAATCTACCGCCCGGAACTAAAATACGATAGCAGTGTCGCCAAACCTTTGCGAGTTCATCTACAAAAAGCTCATAATCCTCAATATGTCCCAATTGCTGAGGATGTTCATGATACTTTTTAAGTATCCAATATGGTGGTGAGGTGATAACCAGGTGAATGCTTTCATCTGGAATGAAAGAGAGATTTCGTGCATCACCCTGAATTAAACGATGAGTAGCCTGTTGTCTAGTCATTTTCTTGTCACCCCAAGAGTTGAGAGAAGTAACCTGACGGCATTTTCAATAGTTTCTTTTGTTTCCGATGCAAAGACAACGCCATCTATATTATCCGAACGGAGACGACTTTGGATGTTTGTATGTTCCTCAATGAAAGGATAGTAGATAACAGTCCCAAATTTACTTTCTGGAAAAGCGGCTTTCAATTTAGCAGCTTTATTAACGATTTCATCGCATCGTTTATGAATATCCCTTCTAGCTTCAATTCTTTTTACATCTATACCGTATTCA
>DAOVRJ010000187.1 GCA_030628225.1 Candidatus Zixiibacteriota bacterium
CCAATACCCCGGCCAGGTGTTCGCCCACATTGCGAATCCCCAGAGCTTGAATCAATCTGGGCAGGGTAGGCCTTTTGCTATCCTGGATGGCGTCCAGGATGTTCTGGGCCAGCCTCTCGCCCATGCGCTCCAGCTTCAGCAGATCGTCCCTGGTCAAATAGTAGAGATCGGCGGGATCCTTGACCATCTCCCGATCCACCAGCTGCTCCACGAGCTTGTAACCAAGACCCTCCATGTCCATGGCCCATTTGCCGGCGAAGTGAAAGATGTTCTCCTTCAGCTGGGCCGGGCAGGACAGCCCGGTGCAGCGGGTGATCACCTCTCCCTGCACACGAACCGCCGGCGCTCCACAAACGGGACAACGGGTGGGCATGACGAATTTCCTGGGCCTCCCCGAGCGCTTGGACCTGATCACCGCCACCACCTCGGGGATCACCTCTCCGGCGCGCTGGACAATAACGGTGTCGCCAATACGCACATCCTTCCGGCGCACCTCATCCTCGTTATGTAGAGTGGCCCGGCCGACCGTCACCCCTCCTATTTGCACCGGCTCCAGGATGGCCACCGGGGTCAGGGCACCGGTGCGGCCCACGCTGATCTGAATGTCCCGGACCGCCGTTGTCTCCTGCTGAGCGGGGAACTTCCAGGCTATGGCCCAACGAGGGCTCCGCTGCAGCTGGCCCAGTTCCTTCTGGATGGTCAGATCATCTACCTTGACCACGATCCCGTCCATCTCATAATTCAGGTCTTCCCTTTTCTGCAGCATCTGCCCGTAATAGTCGACGACCTCCTCCGCCCGGGTGCACCGCCGCGTATGTTCATTGATGCGAAACCCCAGCGCCTTCAGATCCTGCATAATCTGGTAGTGGGAACGGTAGCGGCGCCCCCTCACCACACCTACTGAGTAAGCGAACATGCTTAAAGGCCGTGAGGCGGTAATCTTGGAGTCTAACTGGCGCACGGAGCCGGCAGCGGCGTTTCGCGGGTTGGCAAACAGCGGCTGGCCGGCCTCAGCCCGCCGGCGATTGAGCCGCACAAAATCCGATTTAGTGATAATCACCTCGCCGCGGACTTCTATCAGCGATGGAGTCCCCTGCCCGGTCTTCAGAAGCCGCAGGGGAATGCACTTGATGGTGCGCAGATTCTCGGTGACCTGCTCGCCGGTGAAGCCATCGCCCCGGGTGGAACCGCTCACCAGCACTCCCTTCTCGTATACCAGCTCCACAGCCAGACCGTCGAACTTGGGCTCCACGACGTATCCCAGCTCATCGCCGGGTATCTTCTCCGATTGCTTGACCCGGCGATGGAAATCCAGAAAACCCTCTTCGGTGTTCGTCTTGCCCAGGCTGAGCATGGGCACACGATGCCGCATGGCAGCGAACTTGTCCAGGGGCGGGGCACCCACGCGCTGTGTGGGGGAATCGGGAGTTACCAGCTCGGGGCGTTCCTGCTCCAACCCGAGCAGCTCGTCAAAGAGGCGATCGTACTCGGCATCGGAGATCTCTGGCTGATCCAACACGTAGTAGAGGTGATCGTGACGCCGGATGAGCCGGCGAAGCTCCCCGAGCCGGGTTTCGATCCGATGTTTGCGGGAAACAGGTGTCATGATAAATCCATATTAGCTCTCCAGGATTTCACCTCTCGGCTCGCCGTATGTTCCGAGCCGCCAGGGCCCATTCCCTGGGCACGGCGATGGTGATGATACAGGTGCGGTCCAGTCGCTTGCCCTGCTGAACGCGGAGGACCTCCGCCGGGCCCAGCTCGTTTCCCTGGCGGTCCAGGGCCACGACCCGCTCCCCTTTCTGCGGAAGCGGGATGAATTCATAGGGAAGTGCCACCCTGGCTTGCTCCCGTCCCTCGGTGAGATCAACCACAAAGATGGCCAGGCCGGGGCAGGCGCTGATGCACAGCCCGCATCCGGTGCATTTCTCCCAATCCAAAATGGGAACCGCGTTCAGACCGCCGGGCATGGATATAGCCCCCTGCGGACAGCTCTCCACGCAAGGGTTGCAGGGAATTTCCTCGATGCACTCGATGATGGCCACCGGCCCCTTTTTCAGGCGCTCCACGGCCGGAATCTGCTTGGCCAGTTCCTGTGCCTGGAGGATATTACCTTTTTTGTTGGACATGACTCCATGTCTCCCGGCTCATTTTCTCTTTGCCTCGGCGGGCCTTCTCCCCAAAGGGACCGGCACGCAACTCCCTGATCTGATCGATAATTTCCTCTCTTTTACCTGAGGCTGCCTTCTTGCCCAGGCTTTCTGCGGCGCATAAGCCGGCCAGTCTGCCCTCCAGCATGGCCGTGCTGGCCTCCTCGATGCCCGAGGCATCCCCGGTCACATAGACACCTCTCACCGTAGTCTCCAAGTTCTCGTCGTGGGCAACTACATGCCCGCCCAGTTCCGGGACATACCAGGACTGGCAGCCGGCCTGAAAAAGGAGTTCAACCGTGGGAGAGAGCCCCACGGCCAGACAGATGGTCTCCACCTCCAGCTCACGCTGGGTCCCGGGGATAAGATCCCAGCTCTCATCCACCCGGGCCACCACTGCGCCCTCTACTTTCTCAGTTCCCAGGGCTTTTTCGATGGTGTGGCCCGTGCTGATGGGTACTCCGGCGCGGCGGATCTTAGCGGCATGTACCTGGTACCCACCTATGCGGGGAGCAGCCTCGATGACCTCGGCCACCTCGACGCCAGCCTGCAGCAGCTGATAGCTGACGATGAGCCCGATGTTGCCCGCCCCCACCATCAACACCCGGTTGCCAGGGATGATCCCGTAGACATTCATCAGGGTCTGCACTGCCCCGGCTCCGTATACTCCGGGAAGATCGCAGTTCTGAAAAGCCAGCATGTTCTCCGAGGCCCCGCTGGCCATGATGATCTTCTTGGCTCTCAGGCCGAAGAACTCTCCACCGCGAACGATGGCCAGAACTTTATCGTCGTAAAAACCCACCACCGTGGCTCCGAGCATGATCCGAGCTTTAGAGCCCTCGATCTGATCCAACAGCAGGGGGGCGATATCGATTCCGCGGACTTTGGCGTGTTGTTTCTTGGAGCCGAAGAACATGTGGGTTTGCTTGATGAGCTGGCCACCTATGCGGTCGTTCTCGTCGATGATAATCGTCTCTGCGCCAAGTCCGGTAGTCTCGACCGCTGCTGATAAACCGGCGGGTCCGGCCCCGACAATGGCCACCTCCGTTTCCAGGATCCGGTCGGCGTAGTGTTCTGGCCAGGGCCACGCCGGCACCGGGTCCTCATCCGGCAGACAACCCTTTCCCGGCGTGCTCTGCACCTCCATCCCCTCCTGTAGCGGAGTGATACAGACCCGCACGTTGGGCACACCATCGACGGTCATCAGACATGAAGAGCACTTGCCGATGGCGCAGAAGAAACCCCGGGGACGCTGAAGCTGCGGGCTTTTCCGGTATGTGCTCACTCCGGCTGCATGCAGGGCCGCCGCTACTGTCTGGCCCTCACAACCGGGCAGGGTTTTTCCATCGAGCTTAAAGGAAATTCTCCTACCTTGCTTGAAACTCAATATTGGATGTTCTGTTATGCGCATCGTTTATCTTCTAAGCTTGGCCGACCGCAGATGAGCTCAAAAGCTCTCCTCATAGATCTGGAGCACCTGATCAAGGCTCACCTGGCGGGCATTATTGGCTAAGTTACGCGTGTGCTGCATGGTCTCCCGGGCAAATTCCCGCAGGTCCGCTTCCTTGACCTGCAAATCCCGGAGACAGACGGGCATCTTCACCTCATCTCGCAGGCGCTTCACGGCCTCCACGGCGAACTCCACCGCCGAGGCGGTATCTTCCCGCTGGCCCAGGGCCACGGCCAGATGGGCATAGCGCTCTTCATCCTCACTCCCGTTGAAGGCCATCACCTGAGGCATCAGCACCCCATTTGATAGGCCGTGAGGAATGCCGTATTTTGTGGTGGGAGCGTATCCCATGCCATGTAACAGGGTCGTCCCCGTCTGGGCGATGACCATCCCGGCCAGCATGGAGGCGTAAAGAACCTGTGATCGGGCCTGCAGATCCTCGGCGCTGGCCACCGCCCGGGGCAGATGCCGATTGATCAGGGCAATGGCCTCCAGGGCCAGAGCATCGCTGATAGGCTGCGCTTTGGTGGAGGTAAACCCCTCCAGGGCATGGCTGAGGGCATCGATGCCGGTGTTGGCCGTGATTGCCGGAGTCATGCTCACCGTGAGCTGAGGATCCAGCAGGGCAACTCGGGGAAAGATGTGCCGGCTGACCATGGACTTTTTCATCCCATCCTGCGGGTCGGTGATGACCGCAAAAGGAGTCACCTCACTGCCCGTGCCGGCCGTGGTGGGCAGAGCCACCAATGGCAGAACCGGGGCGTTTATCTTTCCTGATCCGAGAAAATCTTCGATCCGCCCCCCCAGGCCGGCCAGAACGGCCACCCCTTTGGCGGCATCCATGGGGCTGCCACCACCCAGGGCCACGACGACCTCACAGCCCATCTTGCGGGCTATTTCCCCACCTCGCTCCACCGTCCCGGCGGATGGGTTCTCCTCCACCTGATCGAATACCTCCACGGTCAGACCGGCCTGCTCAAGAGAGTCCATCACTGTGCCCAGAGCACCGCTGCGCCTGGAGGACTGTTTTCCGGTCACCAGCAGAGCTCTTTTGCCCAGGTGCGAGGCTTCCTGGCCCACCCGGCTCACAACGCCCTCTCCGAAATAGACCTCCGTTGTCATGAGAAAACGGAAGCTGTGCATCTTCACCTCCCTCATCTCTGAACTTCCCCCACAGGCTCAGTCATAAGATGGGGTGAGCCCTTCTCGGCAAACTGATACAGCCTCTCTATCTC
>DAOVRJ010000257.1 GCA_030628225.1 Candidatus Zixiibacteriota bacterium
AACAGGTTGGGAGGACGAGGGGGAAACCTCCCCCTGCAAAAAGATTCATTTCAAATTGCAAAGTGCAAATTTTAAATTTAAAAGTGAAGTGCAAGACTAATCAAATAGGCTGACAGTTTATCAATGAGTTTATACTAAGTCAATTTAATATTTGATATTTACATTTTGAAATTTGCAATGGCGGCACCAAAGGTACCGCTAAAACGGGGGGGACACATCCCCCTGCCAAAAAAATCCAAAAATTCTACCATCCACATCATCTCCCGGGAGCTGCCCGTGAAAAAACCGCTCATCTGGATGATCTGTCTGATCCTCATCGCTGGTCTCTTCTCCCCCGCTGGCGCATTGGGCAAACGCGGAAAAGAACCGGTTCAACTAACCTACCATCTGGCGGCCGAGGAGCTCCTTCCCGGACCCTGGACGGCCACCAGCTTCGCCGGCGACCGGCCGGCCATACTTGTCACGGATGAATTCATGCAATTTCTGGATCCTTCCGGGCAGATTCTGGCCCATCTGGAGCGCTCCCCGCAGAGCAGGTTTTTTCTCTCCAAAGAGGGAAACTTCATCGGCATCCAGGAGCTATCCGTCGCCGGCGAGAAACGCGGCTCTCCGCGGATGCTCTCCCTCACCCTCTACAGCCGTGACGGAAGGAAACTCTGGTCACTGAAACAGCCTCTGGGAGGCGATGAGCCCGTGCCCAGCTTCTATCTCTCCGATCCGGGCAGGGTGGTCATGGTACAGCCCCTGCAGGGCATCATCTCCTTCCTGGATGAGCAGGGCTCCCTGGCCGGGGAGGTCCGGCTGTTCCCCGGAGCCATGGACGAAACGGAGCGTGGGGTGGCCTGTGCTTTCTCCGCTGATGGCAACTACGTTGCCGTCAACATCCTGCTCCATCATGCCCGACCAGGCGACGAGATGTCCCCCCGGGGAAAGGGACGCAGTTACCTGGTGCTCTTCGACTCCCGGGGCAAGGAGATCTGGCGCCGCGAGCTGGAGCAGGAGATCTCTGATCGAGTGGCCATCTCCCCAAACGGCCAGGCGGTCGTGGCCGGAGCCTATTCTGTCAAGGGCCTGGACGCCGTCCAACGGGCCACCTACCTCTACGACGCCGGAGGCGAGCTGATCGGGGCGTTCGACTTCCCATTCCGTCAGGCCGCCTTCTCCTGGGACGGCCGGTTTCTCCTCCTGGGCCAGAAGAACTCCATCCATCTGCTGGATACCCAAACAGGCCAGGTGCTGTGGGAAAAGATGCTGCCCGGCGAAGCAGGCCAGATACGCGCCCTGGATCTGTCCCCGGACGGAAGTCTGGCCCTGGCCCAACTGGCTCGAGGAGCCTACCTGGGCCCCCGGTTTGTCTACGCATCGCCGCGGGTTCTGCTCTTCGACGAGCGAGGCCATCAGGTCTGGCAGGGAGATTTTCCGGAGGACAGCTTCATTCAGCCGGTGGCCAGATTTCTGGAGGACGGCTCCAGCTTTCTGCTGGCTTTTCATAACAGGTATCTGATCTATGAAGGCAACGAATAAAAAACTCTTCCGGCTGGGCCTTTTAACCCTCTGTCTGCTCAGCATGGCCCAGATCCCCATCGCCGGAGCCTATCTCTGGCCCCTGGCGCCCATGGACGTCCAGCACAACATCTCCGGGACCTTCTGCGAGTGCCGGGGTGACCGGGACCACTTCCACGATGGCGTGGACATGCCCCTGGGCTACGGCGGGGCCGTCCTTTCGGTGTCTGACGGCACCGTGCTGGGCCTGGATCCCGCCGGGGCCAACGCCTGGATCCGTGTGGGCCGGTATGCTTATGTTCACGTTAACCCCAAGGACGATCTACACGTGGGCGACTTCGTCCAGCAGGGGGATGTGGTGGGCACCACCAACGAGCAGGGTCACATCCATTTCAAGGATGGCGGCGGGGCCTCCGGCACAACTATCATCAACGCTCTGCGGCCCGACGGCCTGTCCCCCTTCCAGGACGCCTATCTGCCCACGGTGCAGAGCATACAATTCTACCAGAACGGGACCACCCAGATCTTCCCCACGGCCAAGGTCTCCGGGCTGGTGGACATCGTCTCCCGGTCCTATGACCGAACGGACATGAGCACCTGGGGAGGCAACAACGGGGTCTACTCCATCGGCTGGCAGGTCTTTGCCGACGACGAGACCACCTCCGTGGAGGGACCCTATTTTCCCTACACCTTCGACGCAAAACCATCCGATTCCTACATCGAGAACGTCTACTTCGGCGGGTCCAACACCTCCACCTACTACTACATCGTCACCAACCAGATCTCTTACGATAGCTGGTGGGACACCCGCTGGGTGGAGCCCGGCCATTACCTGGTAGCCGTTTACTGCTGTGACACCCGGGATAACTGGGATACCACGGCCGTGTGGGTGGAGGTGGCCGAACAGGACGTTCAACCCCCCGAGGTTCCGCTGCTGAAATCGGCCATGGGCACCAGGGACAACCGGCTGACCATCACCTGGCCGGCCAGCCAGGACGCCGACCTGAGGGGTTACCGGCTCTACCACAGTTACGATGGCCACACCTGGTTCTGCAATCACGACGAATACGACCTCCCGGACACGGCCACCCAGCTGGTGGCCGGTTACTTTCAGAACGACCAGGCTATCTACTTCCAGCTCGCGGCGGTGGACTCGGCGGCCATTCCCAACGAAAGCGGCACCTCCGACACCTACGGAGCCCGCCTCACGGACACGGGAGCCAAGGTGCTGGTGGTGGACGGCTTCGACCGCACCTCCGACAGCTGGACCCAATCCAGCCATCCGTTCACCCTCAGCCACGCCATAGCCCTGGACGCCCACGATGTGGCCTTCGACTGCTGCGCCAACGAGGCGGTCATCGACGGCAGCGTCCAGTTCAGTGACTACGATGCCGTGGTCTGGGTCCTGGGCGATGAGGATTCCACCTTCACTCCCGCCGAGCAGAGCCTGGTGACCGTCTATTTAGAGGGCGGCGGGAGCCTTTTCCTGTCCGGCTCGGAGGTGGGCCACGACCTGGCCGAGATGGGCTCAGCGGCGGACATGGAGTTCTACAACCAGATCCTGCAGGCCGATTACCTGGCGGATGACGCCGGGGTCAACTCCGCCCAGGGGGTCTCGGGCACCATCTTCGCTGGCCTGGACATCGCCTTCGACGACGGGACCCACGGGATCTACCCGGAGAACTCTCCCGACGCCATCGCTCCCTGGGGAAACAGCGTGGTCAACCTTACCTACCAAGGCTTCTCACTTGGAGCAGGGGTAGAGTATCAGGGCACCTTCGGCAGCGGAAGCCAGGAGGGCC
>DAOVRJ010000271.1 GCA_030628225.1 Candidatus Zixiibacteriota bacterium
CGGACACGTCGACGCTGGCCACGGCACATCCCCCGTTGGCAAACCAGCTAGCGATATAACCCCCAGACCAGGTCACCGTGGCGCCGTCGCCGATGGCGCCATCCGTGTTCAGAATCCACGGGGTCTCATGCCACGGCTGCTGGATGTAGTTGGAGGATGCGGTCACCGTGATCCCGGCGGGGAAAGTCATGGTTATCTCGTCCACCCATTCATCATCAATGGAGGGATTGTGGAGGAAAAAGTACCAGGTGCCGCTGCTTCCCGGAGTGATGTAGGGTGAATCGGTCCAAATCCAGGTGCTCGAGATGTCTTTTGCGTCACCACTGGCCCAAGGCGTGACCTCGGGAGCCTCTTGACCCCGCGTCACGCGCCTGGGAGGATCAGGTCTGGCCACAGCGGTGGCGCTCAGGGAACCCAGCAAGGCCACGATGATGAACAGGGCCAGGATACCGGACCCCAGATTGAACAACTTTCTCTTCGAATCCATTCTTACACCCTCCTTCGCGGGTTTTAGAGTGGATGGGTTAACGGATGAATGTGTTGGCCTAATTTGTCTCCGAAATAAGGAAGAACACACCTTCCATAAACCAGGCATTTGCACCCCTCCTTTGAAAAGGCTGCCTGTTAAAAAGGCTGTTAATTTTCGCCAATGCTTTGACTTCCGTTACTATTGCGCCGAATATCAGCAAAATCCTTGCCGAAATTGCAAAAACTTTCAAATTGCATCAACAAAAAAATGTATAAATCCCCTCCTTCACGCAGATATAGTTTTAATCTCCGCTTTCCCTGCGAATACAAATAGCCCCTTTGCAAAGCACTCACATCAAAAATGCCGTGCCTAAGCGGACTTCTTTTTTGATGCTTTCAAAGTGCTACATTAAAACACATCGTCAGCGAGATGTCAAGAGAAATTTTCACTCGCCGGGCCGAGAACAATCTTGATCCGGCGGATATCTCCTCGGTCTTTCTACCTCTTGTGCAGCTCTGAAAACTAAAATCCTGCTTCTAATTAGGTTTTTTGCAAGCAGTTATAAAATCGATCCGGGGATCTTCCACTCCAACAAAACCCCATCAGGTAATCCATCACAAAGACAATTTCGACTTAAAAAAATTCGAGGTTCAACTCATCACCTGGCACAATCGGCCAGAAATTAGCAAAAAACCACAGACATGTCAAGGGAAAAAGATTTCCGTTTCTGGATAGCTTTCCTTTAATAATATGGCCCACTGCCCGAGAGAATCAAAAAGGCCCCGGTGGAGATCACATCTTCTTCCCGCGCACCTCCACCTTGATGGTCACCCGGCGGGCGCTGAAATTTATCTCGTCCTTGGCCACGACGATCGCCTTGCTGGCCCCGATCTCCTTCTGCCCATCCACCTGGATCCCCTGATCGGTTAGCAGGCCCTCGACAAAGGAGGCCATTTCCATGGCTCGCGCCTCGGCTAACATCTGGTTGCCCTCTTCATAGGCGCTCACACCACTGTATGCCGGCGGAGCGAAGCTAAAGCTGTAATTATTTTGCAGAGCCTTGTAAAGACCCGGGCTCAGAGGCTGTCCATCCACACCACCCCAGACCAAGAGTTTTTCCACCACAAGCTGGACGCCCGCCTGGCGCATCTTTCCACCCCAGGTGAGAATCTCATCTTCGATCTGCGCCAAAACATCCGCACTGCCGTCGGAGGGCATGTACTTGCCCGAACCAAAGAAAAGAATATAGGACATGCTCAGGATGAGCTCTTCTTTCTCCACGTATTCCGTGATCACCACGGGCTCGGGCATTGGAAGGGGCTCTTCCTCGGGACACCGATAGGGCCCACACCCAAAGATCCCGGCCACCAACAGAGCCGTCAGGAAAATACACACCAGTTTTCCCATCACTTTTCTCCTTTCGCAAAGAGGGTGAGACTATGCCTTTACTTACTCATCGTTCTTAAGAGGACACAATAATAACCCCTTCCCTCCGGGAAGTCAAGAAAAAAATGAAGTTATTGGGCAATTTTTGCACCCTCGGCCTGGAAGCATTTGCCCTTGCCGGACCGCAATGTGAAAACGGCCCCTCGTGTTGGGCCTCCCACGCAGATCTCTTTCGCCTTCAGCCATGTTTTCGCGGTCTGGCGCCGGGAGAAACCCTCTCTGCCCGCCACAGTAATCTCACGAACCTCTCGGCGCAAACCATCAGCGGCCATAGCCCCCTTTGGCAGAACGCCACAATTCGTGGCAAACTGCCAAAACACGTTGGCCACAGCCAAATTCACTCAACTCCATACTGCCTCTTGTAGTACTCCTGAAAGTCTTTTCGCCCCTCCTTGATCTTCCTCCACCACTGCTCATTTTGAGCGTACCACTGCACAGTTTGTACCAAATCATCCTCAAAACGCGATTTCGGCGCCCATCCGAGGCTCTTGAGCTTCTCGCTTTTCAGGGAATACCGGCGGTCGTGCCCAGGACGATCCGGCACCATTTTCACCAGAGATCCGGGCCTGTCCAAGGACCGCAGGATCAAGTCGGTGATCTCCCGGTTGGTCCTCTCGTTGTCGCCGCCGATGTTGTAGATCTCCCCCACCTCACCGCGCTGGAGCACTAAATCGATGCCCCGACAATTGTCCTGGACATAGAGCCAATCTCTCACATTGAGCCCATCCCCATAAAGGGGAAGGGATTTGTTCTCCAGGGCGTTGGTCACGAACAGGGGAATGAGCTTCTCCGGATATTGGTTCGGACCAAAGTTGTTGGAGCTGCGCGTGATCAACGCCGGCAACTTGTGGGTCACATAGTAGGAGAGAACCAGAAGGTCCGCGCCCGCCTTGCTGGCCGCATACGGACTGCTGGGGTTCAGGGGATCGCTCTCTATGGAAGATCCCTCGCTGATACTGCCGTAAACCTCATCGGTGGAAATCTGCACATACCGGCTCACCCCCAGCTCTCGCGCCGCCTCCAACAGCACGTGTGTCCCGAACACATCGGTGCGCACAAAAGCGCCGGCCTCGCCGATGGACCGGTCCACGTGAGTCTCGGCGGCGAAGTTGACCACCGCATCACATCCGGCCATGGTCTCCCCCACCACCTTCTGATCACAGATGTCCCCCCTCACAAAGGTGAAGCGCGGGTCATCCCAGATATCCTTTAGATTGTCCAGATTGCCAGCATAGGTCAGCTTGTCTAAAAC
>DAOVRJ010000073.1 GCA_030628225.1 Candidatus Zixiibacteriota bacterium
CTCACTCTTCGAGCGAAACGAGCCCGCGGATCTGGTAACAGTCACCGAGGAACTGCGGCGCGAGAAGAAGATCGATCAGGTTGGTGGACAAGTCTATCTGGCATCTGTGGTAGAAAACGTAGCCACGGCAGCAAATGTAACCTATCACGCAAAAATAGTGCTTCAGAAAGCTCTTCTTAGACGGCTTATCGATGTGAGCACCCAGATAGCTTCCCAGGGTTATGAGGATGTGCAGGATGTCGATCAACTTCTTGATCGCGCCGAACAACAGATCTTTTCCATCAGGGAAAAACGCCTCAGGCAAGGATTCGTGCCTTTAGAGAAAATTTTGCATACCACCTTCGAGTCCATAGAAAAGCTTCACGACAGGCAGGGAGGGGTCATCGGTGTGCCCTCCGGGTTCAAGAAGCTGGATGAACTCACCGCAGGTTTCCAGGCGGGTGACCTGGTGATCATCGCCGGGAGACCATCTATGGGCAAGACCGCTTTCGCCCTCAATGTAGCCCGCCATGCGGCCGTTGAGGCCAAGATTCCAGTGGCTATATTCAGTCTGGAGATGGCCAACTACCAATTGGCGCAGAGGATGTTGTGCAGCGAAGCCCGGGTGGATGCCCACCGCGTGAGGGCAGGGACCCTTCCAGATCAAGACTGGTCTAAATTGAGCATCTGCGTGGGCGAGCTGGCCGAGGCTCCTATCTTCATCGACGACACGCCCGGGTTAGGGGTCCTGGACATTAGGGCCAAGGCCCGTAGGCTGATGGCTGAAAAGAAGATAGGGCTGATTGTGGTAGATTATCTCCAGCTGATGCATGGTCCAAAGGGGGCGGAAAGTCGTCAGCAGGAAATCTCAACCATATCTCGATCGCTAAAAAACCTGGCCAAGGAGCTTCTGTTGCCCATCTTAGCCCTGTCCCAGCTTTCTCGGGCAGTGGAAACCAGGGGGGGAGACAGGCGCCCTCAGCTCTCCGATCTGAGAGAATCCGGTGCTCTGGAGCAGGACGCCGATGTAGTTCTGTTTATCTATCGGGGCGAGATATACGAGCCCGATAATGAAGAGATGAAGGGTAGGGCGGAGATTGTCATCGGCAAACAACGAAACGGTCCCACGGGAAGGGTCCACCTGACCTTCAACAGCAGATATACCCGTTTTGACGAGCCTGCTTTTATGGAGGAACAGTCAATTATCGGAGAGATTTGATGGCCAACCTGTTGGCCTTCATAGGGCGTAAATTCATCTCCTTCATCGAACATGTCGGCGGCGTGTTCGTGCTTCTGGGGCGAGTTCTTAAGAGCTTGCCCTGGCTCTTTGGCAATTTGGGCCTTGTCGTCGAGCAGATGTCGCAGATGGGGGTGAATTCCCTTCCCCTGGTTCTGATCACATCTATTTTTACAGGGGCTGTTTCAGCCATTCAGGCGGCATACCAGTTTCAGGATTTCGTTCCCATGCGATATCTGGGCACCGCCGTCGGCAAAGCGGTGGTAATCGAGCTGGGGCCTGTTCTCACCGCATTAGTGGTGGCCGGCCGTGTCGGTGCCTCAATTGCAGCTGAGCTGGGTACCATGAAGGTCACCGAGCAGTTGGATGCCTTGAAGACCCTGGCCATCGATCCGGTTCCCTTCCTGGTAAGCCCCCGTTTTATCGCCGGCCTGGCCATGCTTCCCATCTTGACGATCATGTCAGATTTCATAGCAATTATGGGCGGCTACACAGTCGCCCTTCTCTTTCTGGACATAACTTCGAACACTTTCCTGAGCGGCCTGAAGATGTTTTTTCACTTCCGGGACGTGATCGCCGGGCTGGTAAAAGCTCTTGTCTTCGGCGGCATCATCTCCACCATCGGATGTTATCAGGGTTTTCAGACAAAGGGTGGTGCGAAGGGTGTAGGGAGGTCTACCACAAAGGCAGTGGTGATTTCAATGGTGCTTATTCTTATCGGGGATTATGTCATCGCCTCACTGGTGTTCTGAGATAGAAAGACAAGGACATCATGATCAAGATTGTTGATCTGCACAAGAGTTTCGGCGAGAACCATGTGCTAAACGGCTTAAACCTGGATGTACAGCGCGGCGAGACAATGGTTATAATCGGCAGAAGCGGCTGTGGGAAAAGCGTTTTAGTAAAGCACATGATCGGACTCATCCGGCCGGACCAGGGGCAGATAATTGTGGATGGAGATGAGATCACCAATCACCGGGAAGAGGAGCTGTTCCGGCTGCGCCGGAAGTTCGGGATGCTCTTTCAGAGCGCGGCTCTATTGGATTCCATGACCGTTGGGGAAAATGTCGGTCTGGGTCTGCGATACCATACTTCCCTGGATAAGGAGGCCATCCAGGAGCGAGTTAAATCAAAGCTCGCTCTGGTGGGTCTGTCGGGCATGGAATGCCTTGAACCGGCGGAGCTCTCAGGTGGTATGAAGAAGCGAGTGGGACTGGCCAGAGCCATCGCCATGGACCCGAAGTACGTCATCTATGATGAGCCCACCACTGGCCTTGATCCAATCATGGCCGATGTGATCAACGAGCTCATCATGAGACTTCAAAGAGAACTTTCCATCACCTCAATCGTGGTCACTCATGACATAGCCAGCGCCACCAAAATTGCAGATCGAATTTCCATGCTACACGAGGGAAAGATCATTTTCGACGGAACAGCGGAAGATGTTCTCCGGTCCACCAATCCCATCGTTGAGCAATTTATTAAGGGAAGCGCTACCGGGCCCATCAAGCCCGTTTAGCCAGGCCAATAAAATGGTTAAAGGGAAAATTCGCTACGTCTGCCAATCTTGCGGGTACGTTGCCCCAAAATGGATGGGCAAATGCCCCGACTGTGAGCAGTGGAACAGCCTGGTAGAGGAACGCCAGATATCCACGAAGCGCACCAGGATGATACAGGGGAGGAGTACGGCCCCGATTTCCATCACCCAGGTGGCATCAGAGAGCCAGATCCGTTTTGCCACGGGGATCGAGGAGTTCGATCGTATTCTCGGTGGTGGTGTGGTTCCGGGATCACTGGTGCTGGTGGGGGGAGATCCGGGAATCGGCAAATCCACCTTGTTGCTCCAGGTGGCCTCCATGTTGAGCGCTGACCAAAGGGAAGTCCTCTATATCTCTGGGGAGGAGTCAGCTGCCCAAACCAGGCAGCGGGCGGAGAGGTTGGGAACCCTTTCAGAAAAGCTTTTGATCTTGACCGAGGTGGATGTGGAGCAGATTATCAACTGCATCGAGAATGTGCATCCCCGGGTGGCCATCGTGGATTCCATCCAGACCCTCTATCAGCCGGAGCTGGCCGGAGCCCCGGGAAGCGTTGGCCAGATTCGCGAGTGCACCGGGCGGTTATTGCGTCTGGCCAAATCACGAGATGTGGCATTCTTTCTCATAGGACACGTGACAAAATCAGGAGCCATTGCCGGGCCGCGGCTTCTGGAACATATGGTGGATACTGTTCTCTACTTCGAGGGAGATCGCCACCACGCCTATCGCATTTTGCGAGCGGTGAAGAACAGATTTGGACCCACAAACGAAATTGGGATTTTCGAGATGGGACCGAAGGGTCTGGTAGAGGTCTCCAATCCATCTGAGATATTTCTGGCCCAACGAGGGGAAAATGTTGCCGGATCCGTGGTGGTGGGTAGCCTGGAAGGTACTCGTCCGCTGCTGGTGGAAATACAGGCTCTGGTTAGCCGAAGCAACTACAGCATGCCTCAGAGGGTGGTCACAGGCGTCGAATATGGGCGACTGGTCATGCTCCTGGCCGTGCTGGAGAAGAAATGTGGCCTGCGTTTGGGCAGCCAGGATGTTTTCGTCAACGCAGCTGGGGGCATCAGAGTGGATGAGCCAGCAGCTGATCTGGGCATCGTCACGGCTATAGCCTCAAGTTTTCGAGATCGACCTGTGAATACAGGCACCGTGGTCATCGGTGAGGTGGGGTTAGGAGGTGAGGTGCGGGCTGTTAGCCATTCGGAAAAAAGGGTCCGGGAAGCTCAAAAGCTAGGGTTCAAGCGCTGTGTTATCTCCCAGGGGAATATATCGGGTTTCAGCAGAGGGATCTCTATGGAGGTGGTGGGGGTGAAGACAATCAGAGAGGCTCTTGATCGACTTCTTAAAGCTTCATAAGTGAACGGATTGGTCGGAAAGAGGTGGAATTGGCTTTCTCATTCCGGGTAGTGAAAAGCGACAAAGACACCCTTGCACGCGCCGGGGTAGTGAAAACTTCTCACGGAAAAATAGAAACACCAGCCTTCATGCCCGTGGGAACACAGGGATCGGTAAAGACCCTCTCCCCAGATGATCTAGAGGAAGTGGGTGTCCAGATTATTCTGGGAAATGCCTATCATTTGTACCTCAGGCCCGGGCCCGATATTGTCGATCAAGCTGGTGGTTTACACGGCTTTATTGGTTGGGATCATCCCATCCTCACCGATAGCGGAGGCTATCAGGTTTTCAGTCTGACCGATTTAAACGATGTCAGCGAGGAGGGAGTTACTTTCCAGTCCCATCTGGACGGATCTCGTCATATGTTCACTCCGGAAAGGAGCATAGAGATACAGCATGCACTGGGCGCCGACATTATCATGTGTCTGGATGAGTGCACAGCTTATCCCTGCACCCGACTCGAGGCTCAGGCATCTGCGGAGCTCACCCTTCGGTGGGCCAGGAGGTGTCAGCAGGCTCATGAACGTCTTAACGACGAGCAGGATAAAGGCCAAGCCCTTTTTGGGATTGTCCAGGGCAGCACCTATGAAGATCTTCGCCAAAAGTGCGCCCGGGATCTGGCGGAATTGGATTTTCCCGGATATGCCCTGGGAGGGTTGTCGGTGGGAGAACCGAAGACGGCCATGTATGAGATGATCGATGCTGCCGTACCACAGCTGCCCGAACACAAGCCCCGATATCTCATGGGTGTGGGCATGCCCGAAGACCTGGTGGATGCCGTTTCGCGAGGCGTTGATATGTTCGACTGCGTCATTCCCACGCGCAACGCCAGGAACGGATCTGTCTTCACGCAAAATGGACAGATGGTCATCAAAAACGCCCAGTATTCCCGGGATTTTCGACCCATAGACTCGTCATGTGACTGCTATACATGCCGACATTTCAGCAGGGCTTATCTGCGCCATCTGTTCCAGGCCGGAGAGCTCTTGGCTCCACGGCTGGCCACCTTGCACAGTGTTTGCTTCTACATGAAGCTGATGCGACAGATGCGCCAGGCCATCTTGGAGGGCCGATTCAAAAAGTGGCGCAGGGAGTTCCTAAGCTTGTACCGAAACGGATCTGGGGTGTATGGCCAAATCGTGAAAGTGCAGTAAGACCATTTAACCGGAGGTGAAAATTGAGTGATGTGGCCTTTGCGATGAGCTCGCAGGGGGGCGGTGGTGGGGGTGGTGTTATGGGCTTGCTCCCCTTCATTCTGATGTTCGTGATCCTTTACCTTCTATTGATACGGCCGCAGCAGAAAAAACACCGGGTGCACCAGCAGATGCTGCAAACCCTGAAGAAAGGGGATCGGGTGCTAACCACAGGAGGTCTTTTCGGTACGGTGGTGGGCATCAAGGAAAATGAGAATATCGTGGTTCTGCGGCTGGCTGAAAATGTCAAGGTGGAGGTCCAAAAGGGGGCGATCTCCGCCAAGATCTCCAAAGAAGATTAAAAATGATGCGTCTGGTTTTCATGGGAACGCCTCTGTTCGCGTTGCCCAGCTTAAATAAGCTATTTGAGAGCGAACACGAGATCTTGGCAGTGGTAACAAGACCGGATCGGCCCAAGGGGCGTGGTTTAAGAGAGACGTCGCCAGCCGTAAAGACCTTTGCTGAGAAAAAGCGGCTGCCCGTTTTTCAACCGGAAAAGCTTAGAGACAAGCTTTTTATTCGCCAGCTATTGGAGCTGAAGGCAGATCTGTTTGTAGTGGTTGCCTTCCGGATACTTCCCCGGGAAGTCCATACAATACCCCCCCAAGGCACCATAGATCTTCACCCATCTCTATTGCCTAAATATCGTGGTGCAGCACCAATCAACTGGGCTATTATAAACGGGGAGAGTAAGACAGGGGTTACCGTTTTTTCCATTGGGGATAAGGTTGATGCCGGTGAAATACTCATGCAGAAATCAACCGCCATCCAACCCGAGGAGACAGCCGGGGAACTGAGTGATAGGTTGGCTGAAATAGGTGCCAATCTTCTCTTAGATACGGTGGATGCCATTGCTCAGAACCGGGTCACCAAATACACCCAGCCTGAAGTACAGCCAACTCCAGCACCTAAGATAAGCAGAGAAGACGCTCGCATCGATTGGCAGAAGACGGCCACCCAGGTGAAGGACTTCATCAGAGGTATGAATCCCAAACCAGGGGCTTTCAGCACCATCGGGGGGCGAATCATAAAGATCCACAGAGCCCTGGTTGTGTGTACATCTATCCCGGAAGCCAAACCGGGTCAGTTAATCAGGGTGGATCCCCGGGAGGGTATTTTCATCTGCACAGGAGATGGCCAGTTGAACCTTCGGGAGGTTCAACTGGAGGGAAGAAAACGGATGAACTCTGAGGAGTTTCTCAGGGGGGTACGCCTTAAAGAAGGCGATCTCTTCATCTGAGGAAGTGAGGATATGAAGGGCAAGAGCATTTTTCTTGGTCTATCAGCCATTAGCCTGATTGTGCTGGTGTTCATGGCCATTTTTTTATGGTATCTTGTGGCACCCAGACTGGTTCAGATTCATCCGGGGCTTCCTATAGTGGTGGGATTGGCCATGGCTATGTTCGCCATGATGGTAACGCTGGGATTGCTGCTCATCTTGATCTCCACAGCAACCGAGAAAAACCTTCTTTTCCCTGGTGAAAACCAGCTGACGGTGAAAGTTCTGTTTCCAATCACCCTGGCCGTGGGCAAGTTGCTGGGCATCTCCAAAGAGAGCGTCAAACGGTCCTTCATCCAGGTTAATAACGCACTTGTTCGTTCATTGAGGGGAAAAATAGACAACAGCCGGGTGCTTCTTCTGCTGCCCCACTGCCTGCAGAATTACACCTGCATGTACAAGATTACCTCCACCATGGAGAACTGCCGGCGGTGTGGAAAATGTGTTGTTGGCGACCTGGCAAAGCTCGCTGAAAAATACGGTGTTGTAGTGTCCATTGCTACAGGCGGAACTCTGGCTCGTCGGGTCATCGTAGAGACAAGACCAACGGTTATAGTAGGGGTGGCCTGCGAGACGGATCTGACCAGCGGCATCCAAGATGCCTATCCAATACCGGTCTTGGGTGTTTTGAACGAGAGGCCTTACGGGCCCTGCCGGAATACAACAGTGGACCTGAAAAGGGTTGAGGATGCCCTGCGCTTTTTGCTCAATTCCCGGTTCGAGCTTGGTGCAACAGTAAGTCCCACCGCAAAGAAAGCAGGAAGGTACGACCAACGGACAGCAGCGCCGGTATGATGTGAACCTCATCGTGCTCAAAGGCCGGCTGGGCGAGACAAGACACGTGCCATTGAGATCCATCTTCAACTCCATCATCCAGCAAGTTCCCTGCCCCACGCTGGTGTTTAGAGGTAAAAGATGATGACCGCCCGGGAAGTGGCTCTGCGAGCTTTGCATCGATTGGATGAGGAGGATCTTTATATCGATTGGGTTCTTAGCTCGGTGCTGGAGAGAACCCGGCTCCAGCAGCGGGATAAAGGTCTGGTGACGGAGCTGGTAAACGGGGTGATGCGCTGGCGCAGACGTCTGGACTGGACCCTTGATCAATTGCTCGCCCCAAAAAAGGTAAAAAATCTCACACCCTGGATCGGCAATATCCTGCGCATGGGCCTTTACCAAATTCTGTTTTTGAACAGAATTCCTCCCGCTGCCGCAACTCACCAGGCTGTATCACTGGCCAAGAGATTTGGCCACCGGGGAACGACCTCCCTGGTGAACGCTGTTTTGCGCAGCGCCATCAGATCGAGCCGAGCCGAACCATCATATCCGTCTCTAGAACATGAACCCGTTAAACATATAGGCCTGCGTTACTCTCATCCGGACTGGATGGTGCAACGCTGGCTGAAACGCTACGGAATTAAGGAGACGATGGCTTTGTGCCGGGCCAACAATCGTGTTCCCGAAATAGTTGTAAGAGCAAATTCGCTCAGGACCACAGAGGATCAATTAAGGGATAGTTTCATCCAAAAAGGGATCGAGTTTAGCGCCGGCCGTTTTGTTCCTGGCTTTTTCTATCTCCGTGGTAGTGGCGATAGCACCCGGCTGGAAGGATTTCAACAGGGGTGGTTCCAGGTTCAGAGCGAGAGCGCCGGACTGATTTCCCTTCTGCTTGCTCCTCAGCCAGGAGAGGTGATTCTTGATCTCTGTAGTGCGCCAGGTGGGAAAACGACACATATTGCTGAACTGATGGGCGACAGCGGCATGATTATGGCAGTGGACCGGCATATGCGACGGCTTAGAGATCTGCTGGATAATTGCCGTCGTTTGGGCATTTCCTCGGTTCGTCCTATTGTGGCTGATGGCAGAACATTGTGTGTTCGGCCGGCAGATAGGGTGTTGGTAGATGCCCCCTGCTCCGGACTGGGGGTGCTGGCGCGACGCAGCGACCTGCGCTGGAAAAAAAAAGAGCAGGATATCTCCCGCTTGGCCAAGCTTCAGCTTCAGCTCTTGACGGCCGGAGCCGGTTTATTAAAACCGGGAGGCTTGTTAGTCTACAGCACATGTACCATTGAAGAAGCAGAGAACGAAGATGTGGTAACACGTCTTCTGGATCAGCGTCACGATCTGGTTCTTGAAAACAGCGCATCGTTTGTGCCCAAAGAAATAGTTACAGAAAAGGGCTTTTTACGAACTTTTCCCCATCGGCACGGCTTGGACGGAACGTTTGGAGCTCGTCTGAGAAAGATTTAAGGATGTGGATTAAGCATGAGTAAAATTGGAAGAACGGTGAAAAGGGGTTTGTTTGTTCTGGCCATATGGGTTGTTCTTTCTGCAGTGGTTGTGCTGATTGTGGATCGCGTGATAATGCCCTGGCTGGTTCGGCAAAATCAGCAGATAAAAGTGCCCGATGTGGTAGAGATGAGTCTGGCCGAAGCGGAATCTACTTTGATCATCTCGGGGCTGGTTTTAATGGAGGCAGCGCAGGAATATGATCCCTTTATCCCACCGGGGATGATATTGTCTCAAAATCCAGAAGGAGGCAGTGTGGTCAAGGGGAAGGGTAGGTGGGTTAGGGTGGTGGTTAGCAAGGGAGGGGAGAGGGTTACGGTTCCTAACCTGCAGGGGGTTTCTCTGCGTCAGGCCAGGCTGCTTCTGCAGAGGTCCGGGCTGGACCTGGGGCAGATTTCATGGATGTATACTGCGGACTTACCGGAGAACGTTGTTATTTCCAGCGCTCCAGGTTACAAAGCTGAGGTGTATCAGGGGGAGGTCATCGATTTGCTAGTCAGCCAGGGCTCTATACCAGCGACGGCCATTGTGCCGGATTTTGTGGGCCAGAGCCTGGAGGGGGCTGTTCTGATGGCCCGGGATTATGGGTTGAAAATTGGGAGTATCACATATCGAAAAGCTGAAGAATTGTTGCCGGAGACGGTTCTGAGACAGTCGGTGGAGAGCGGGGAAGAAGTGGGGCGGGACGCGGTAATTGACTTGGAAATTAGCACCATAGAGTAAGAAGAGGAAGCAATGATTACTATATTTGCCACCATATTCGTTCTAGGTGTGTTGATTTTTATTCACGAGCTGGGCCATTTCTCCGCAGCTAAGGCCATGGGTATTCGTGTGCTTAGTTTTTCCCTTGGGTTTCCTCCGAAAATGATTGGCAAGAAAGTGGGCCATACGGAGTACATCATCTCCTGGATTCCCCTGGGGGGGTATGTGAAAATGGCCGGGGCAAACCCCGAGGAACCCTTAACTGGCGCGGATTGGGAATACCTATCCCGACCCCGCTGGCAGCGTATGCTGGTGATTATCGCCGGACCAGCAATGAACCTCCTGTTCGCTTTTCTGCTGGTCTGGGGGATTCTCTTTTTCGGCGGCATTGCCACCGTAGATGCGATCATAGACCAAGTTCATGTGGGTTCGCTGGCAGAAAAGCTGGGGTTAATGTCCAAAGACAGGATTGTATCCGTTGATGGTACAGCCATTGTAACATGGGACGAGATATACGAGAATTTGATTCCAAAACAGGGAGAGGTCATCTCAGTTCAAGTAGAGCGCGCCGGTCAGATTAAGAG
>DAOVRJ010000136.1 GCA_030628225.1 Candidatus Zixiibacteriota bacterium
ACCCGGACGTGGAAACTCATCGAGGCCAACCAGAACAATCCCCGCGGGCTTCCCTCAACGGCCCTGTTCCATCTGCTGGAAGATCCTCTGGAGAAAAGGAACCTGGCTCAGCAGCGTCAGGATATGTTAGATCTGCTGCGGCCGAGTCTGGAGGAAAAGCTGGCCCAGGCCCAGGGCGAAGCGGTGGCATCTCAGCAAAGGGATATCGATGAGGCTACCAGGGAGCAATTAAAATCTCTGGGATACACCGAGTAGGTGGTGATGAGCCTCTATGGAAAACATCCGCAGATTGCTGATCATCGGCCTGGACGGCGCCACCTTTGACCTCATCGATCCGTGGAGCGCTCAGGGGGAACTCCCCCACATCACCGCGCTCATGAAACGGGGCCTGCGCGCCGACCTGGAGTCCACCATTCCCCCGGTGACCTTTCCCGCCTGGTCCTCCTTCATGACCGGTAAGAACCCGGGTAAGCATGGCATCTACGATTTCACCCAACGCATACCCGGACGCTATGGCCTGGAGTTCGCCGGCGCCCGTTCCCGAAAAAGCTCTACTATCTGGAGATTGCTCAGCGAAGGCGGCCGGCGGGTGGGTGTGATGGGCCTGCCCACCACCTACCCACCTGAGAAGGTCAACGGTTTCATGATCAGCGGGTTCGACTCCCCCGTCTGCACCGGAACCGATCCCTCCTTCGTCTATCCCCAATCCCTGTTCGCCGAAATCAGGAAACAGGTTGGTCCATACAAGATCACTGATTTTCAACAGTTCCGGGTGGGAAGGGGATGGCACGCCAAAGCGCTTATCAAAATCCGAGAGACACTGGAGCGTAAAGCGGCCATTGCCGCATATCTATTGAAAAAGGAGCCCTGGGATTGCTTTATGGTCCTTTTCGGGGCTTCTGATACCATCTGCCATCACTTCTGGATGTTCCACGATCCCAATTCGCCCCGGCGCCCGGAGAAGTCTGAGGAGAAATTCAAAGAGGCTATCCTCTCCATTTATAAGCGGCTGGACGCCATTGTCGGCCAGCTCATCTCTCAGGCTCACCCGGGAACAGCGGTGATGATTCTCTCCGATCATGGCTTTGGCGGAACGGGCGATAAGGTAGTATATCTGAACCGCTGGCTGGAGAAGGAGGGGCTTTTGAAATTTCGGGGGGGAACCTCAGCAGGTACCTGGGGAGCATCCATCCTGCGGACGGCCGGATTGAAACTCCTGCCCCTGGGAATCCAGGAGAACATTTTCCGGAAGAGACCCCGGGTGACCAGCGCGCTCCTCTCCCAAACCCAGATGGGCGGCATTGACTGGAGTCAAACCAGAGCTTTCTCCACCGAGATGAACACCTTTCCGGCTATCTGGATCAACTTACAAGGACGGGAGCCCAACGGCATCGTGGCGCTAGGCCGGGAGTACGAAAAACTGCGCGGGGAGATCATCGCCGCGCTGTCCCGTTTTCTGAACCCGCAGACAGGCCAGCGGGTGGTGCTCAGAACTCACCGTCGGGAGGAGCTTTATCACGGGGCTTTTATGCAACAAGCTCCCGATCTGGTGCTGGAGCTGAATCTGGATAACGGGTACACCTATACCTGTCTCTCCAGCCGCGGGCGTCGGGACCGGGGACCTATGCGGACCCTGAGAAAAAACGAACGGGCCGGGGCCAAGGGACAGAGCATGAACGGCAGCCATCGGCGGCGAGGCATCATGCTGTTCTCCAATGGCCATAGATCCATGGGCCAACGATTGGGAACTCTCTCTATCATGGATATGGCTCCAACCATCCTTCAATTTCTGGGCCTGCCGTCGCCCGCCGACATGGATGGACGAGTGGTTCCGGAAATCGCCGGGAGCCAGCCGGACCAGGGAGCGCCAAATGGCACCGCCCACGCTAGCCCATAAAAAAAGGGGGGGCTTGCTGGCTCGCCAAACACCTGCCGTCACCATCTCCGCCATCATGCCGGCCTGTAACGAGGCGCAGAACATCGTCCAGGCTGTGGAAGACCTGGCCTCGATCCTCTCAGACCTGGCCCCGGCCTGGGAGATCATCGTGGTGGACGACGGCAGCCGGGACAGCACCGCCTACCTGGTCAAAGGGCTCTCCGACAGCACAGGGCATGTCAAACTGGCCAGGCATCCGGTGAATCGAGGATACGGGGCGGCTCTGAAGACGGGCATCGAGCTTGCCCGTCACCAATTGCTCTTCGTGACGGATGCGGATTTGCAGTTCGACCTCGCCGAGCTGAAAACGGCCCTCCCCCTGGCCCGGGAGTACGACATCGTCCTGGGATACCGCAAGAGACGCCGGGAACACCTGGGCCGCAGGTTGAACGCACGGTGCTGGGGTGTGCTGATGCGTTGTCTCTTCGGGCTGCACGTTCAGGACATAAATTGTGCTTTTAAGATCTTCAACGAGCGGGTCTTCGATCAAATAACCATTCGCTCGCGCGGGGCCATGGTCTACAGCGAGATCCTCATTCTGGCGAAGAAATTAGGCTTCACCATCAAGGAGATTCCCGTTACGCACTACCCGCGAAAGCGAGGGCGGCCCAGCGGAGCTAAGCCCAAGACCATCTATCGCGCCTTCTCGGACCTGGCCAGGCTCTACGCCGATCTGAAGAGCTGAGTTTTCTCCATGAGGAAGGCTCATGCACAGCTTACGAATCGCCATGGTGGCTCCCTGCCCATTCCCCACTTCTCAGGGAACACAGATCCTCATCGGTCAGCTGGTCAGAGCTCTCCGTCGGAGGGGACATCGGGTCTATCTGGTAACTTACCACTATGGGGACAAGAGCTTAAATTGTCCGGGACCGGTATACCGGTCATGGCGGCTGCCCATCTCCGGCAAGCTGGGATCGGGCCCGTCGCTCCAGAAGCCCATTTTCGACATGCTGCTGGCCATAAAGCTGGACCAGGTGGTCCAACGGGAGAAAGCCCAGATCATCCACGCCCACAATTACGAGGGGGTGCTGTCGGGTCTGCTGGTCCGCCGATTGCGGAAGGTGCCTCTGGTCTTTCACACACACAACACGATGACTCACGAACTTCCCTCCTACAGCCGATCCCGGCTGGGCCGGAATCTTGCTGGACGGCTGGGGCGACTGCTGGATCACCAGTTGCCCCGGCGAGCTGATGCCTGTATTGCCGTCACGCCTGAGATCGCCACTTTTGCCCGTCGACACGGGGCCGCCGCGGAGCGAACCTGGACCATCCCGCCGGCCATAGACCTGGACCAGTTGGAGATCGACTCGCCGGTCTCCGCCAAAAACAAAGGTAATATGCCCCACCTTCTGTATGCCGGAAATCTGGATAACTACCAGAACTTCGGCCTAGTTCTCAAAAGCCTCAAAGAGGTGGTAGCTCATTATCCACACTGTGTCCTGGAGGTAGTGACAAACTCCTCGCCAACCCGCTTTCGGGTCCAGGCAGAGAAAATGGGCCTGGGGAAAAGGGTACATTTCACTCAGACTACCTCCTTCCGGACCATGGAGAAGTTCTTGTTCGCCTGTGACCTGGCCCTTTGCCCTCGGGTTTCGCCCTATGGGTTCCCCATCAAGCTGCTGAACTACCTGGCTGCCGGGAAAGCAGTGGTCGTCTGCCAGGGCTCGGCCAACGGCATCCAGAACATGATCGACGGCTGGGTGGTAAGAGACAATGACGCTCATGCCTTTGCTGGAGCCATCGTGACCCTTCTGGGAAACCATGAGCTGCGGCGCAAGCTCTCTGAAAACGCTCGCCAGACAGCGCGGGAGAGCTTTTCCTGGAAGCGTTGCATCCCCCGGTACGAGGAGGTTTATCAAACAATGTTAGCGGATTGGAGATCTCGATCATGAAAAACAGATGGTGTTTATGCGATTTAGCTCTGCTGGTCAAGGAACTCGCAGATATCAACCCTTTATTTCTCTCGCACCTGAAATTTCTTGTCTAGTTTTTTCATCTTCTCCACGATACCGCCGTATTCCAACTCGCTGTAGGGCAACATTGCCGGGCCGGAGAAACCCTGCCGGCGGAGCTCGGTGGCTTTACGCGACACCTCGTTGCGCACCCAATCCCAGTAGGGGTGATCGAAGACATCGACAGATTCGGTGAGCTTTCCAGCGTGTACGCAAAAGGCCTGACATGTCACCACCGGGGGGCCGTCAAAGTAAGAGATGGTCGAATTTTTCTTCACCGGCATCAGCGGTCCATTATGGCTGCCACGCATGAAGCCGGCCACAAAATGCCCGATGTTATAGGGGGAAAGCACCTCTCCGGTGGCCGGAAAGCCCCCCTGCACCCTCACAAGCATCACCGGATCGTCTTTGCCAGTATATTTGCCAGCGATGTTGTGTAATCTCGTGGTGCTCACCGACACTGCCTGATCGCCCGTTTCTCGCGAGTAAATGCTCTCCACCACGAACCGCTCGTTGTCCCTTAAAAGAGCTGCGATGTCGTAGATCTCCTCCGGTGTGTTGAGCTCGATGACCCGGTCACCCTGGACATAGGAAACATCCATAATCACGAAACGGAAGCCCTTGCTCATCTTGGGACTCAAGATCAACCCCGAGTTATGCATGGGATCGGCAAAGCTCAGAAACAGGGGCAAATTATACGCACCGGGGTCAGTCTTGTCGGCGGCGAAAAATAAAAAGGGCTCGTTGGGCCGCTCCTCGAACTCCAGCTCCGCCACTGCTGGCCCCATACCTTTTACGTTCCCGGAAAAAGCGTCCTTGAGCAGATCCTGTCCAGCTCCATATAGTCCCTGCTCTTTGGCCACCTCGGTGCCCTCGATAAAAGTGTCCCAAGCCAGTTTGTGAATCTCCTCGTTCAGCGTTCCTTGATGATGAGAAAACAGAATGGCCACGTCATCCCCGGTTGAGGAAACCCGGCAGTCGGTGAACAGATCGCCCCCTTTGGTCTTCAGGTACTCCCGAACCCTCTCCATAAGCCGTTGGCTGGGTTTGATATGGCCGCCGATGCTGCCGATATCGGCCTTGATGATACTCAAGGTGGTATTCATAAAGCGCTCCTTCCTTGAGACATAAAGGGAATAGATCCACCTTTCATCGCGGCTGGTGATCACCTGAAATTGGCTTTCTCAACAAGTTCCGGCGATGTCACGATGTTTCATTGAAATTAAAGCCAACTTGCTCGCAGATGTCAAGGGAAAACTTTTCGACTCACCATTTGGTAACTTCCCCGCTCCAGGCCAGTCTTTCCAGGTATGGCCCGGATCATCATCTCAAATGATTTTGGCAAAAAAACCTTGACCTGCATTCCCTTTTAGTGTAAATTGATAGTCTTTAGATAACTTAACCACTTCATTTTTTGGATTCTCAGATGCCTCGTAAAAAGACCTTTCCTGGCGGAGGCCACCCGGCACCTAACAAGGGGCGAACTCAAGTATCAATGATCCTGGATATGCCCCTTCCCCAGAGGGTGGTGATCCCCCTGCACCAACACACAGGTGCTCCGGCAGAACCCATCGTCGCCGTGGGGGATCAGGTCAAGACCGGCCAGAAGATCGGCGAAGCCCAGGGTTATATTTCCGTCCCCGTGCACGCCTCCATCAGCGGTACCGTGACGGCCATCGAGCCCCATCTGCATCCTCTGGGCGGCCGTCTTCCCGCCGTGATCATCGAGGGGGATGGGCTGGACACCTGGGTCGAGCAGCCTGCCTTGGATAAACAGAAATCTCCGTCTGATCCCAAAACCGTGGTAGAAACGATCCGTGAGGCGGGCATCGTGGGTCTGGGGGGGGCAGCTTTCCCCACCCACGTCAAGCTCTCGCCTCCTGAGGACAAATCCATCGACACCTTCATTCTCAACGGTGCCGAGTGCGAACCATATCTTACTGCCGACCATCGTCTTATGGTGGAGAACAGTGATCAGATCGTGGCTGGCGCGAAGATCATCCTGCAGATCCTTGGCTGCCGCCGGGGATTTATCGGGATCGAGACCAACAAACCAGATGCTCTAGCGGCCATGCGGGAACAGGTTCGAGAGGAACCGAATTTGGAGGTAGTGGCCCTGCAGGTAAAATATCCTCAGGGAGCCGAAAAACAGCTGATCTGGGCCATCACTAAGAGAGAAGTCCCCTCCGGAGGGCTTCCCCTGGACGTCGGCTGTGTGGTGCAAAATGTGGGCACCGCCAAGGCCATTTACGACGCGGTTGTAGGCGGAAAACCCTTAGTAGAGCGAGTAGTTACCGTCACCGGTCCCATCGTCAGAGAACCACAAAATCTGCGCGTGCGCATCGGCACACCATTCAGCGATCTGATCCAACAGTGTCGTGGAACCACTGAACAACCAGGCAAGCTAATTATGGGTGGGCCCATGATGGGCCTGGCTCAGGTCTCGGATCAGGCGCCGGTCATCAAGGGGACATCCGGGGTGCTGGTTCTGCCCCCAGGTCAGTCGGTGATTCCCGAGGCACAGACTTGCATCTCCTGCGCTCGATGTGTGGACACCTGCCCCATGAAACTGGTGCCCACAGAGCTGGGAAAGCTCATCCAGCGATCTCGCTTTCAGGAGGCGGATAAACTCGGTGTGCTGGATTGCATGGAATGCGGCACCTGCTCTTACATCTGCCCTTCCAAGATCAACCTGGTCCATCTGTTCAAGTTCGCCAAGGCCAAAATCCTCTCTGAGAAAAGGAAAAATTGAGATGGCCGAAGAGGCTCCCGTCCAGGAAATATTGCTGAACATCTCCACTTCCCCTCACCTTCGGGACAAGGTCTCAGTACCCAAGATCATGCGCTCGGTG
>DAOVRJ010000254.1 GCA_030628225.1 Candidatus Zixiibacteriota bacterium
AGCAATCAAAAAGCTTGCTCCAGATTCAATATCTTCATCACTATTCTCAGTTTTTCTCCAGCTCACTCTTTCCCACTATATGTTGGAAAAAAACTTTACTATCTTAACACAAGCTGTAAGGTGCTTTTCAACAAATAACTTGTGTTGACTGCCACAAAAAAGAGCGACGCAAGATACGCCTCTCAGAAAATCTGCTCTCTTGCGTCGCGTTGAAAGATCGAACTGTTTTAAGAGCTACTTTTTCGTAGTACACTTAAGGTTCTTCCTCGATGGAGATGGCCTCGCTGGGGCAGTCCTCCACCGCCTCGCGAACGCTATCCTCGGCGTCGGCTGGGACCTCGTCCACCTTGACGATGGCCACGTCGTCGTCCATCTCAAAAACCTCAGAGCAAGTATCACAGCACAGCTCACAACCAGTACACAATTCAGCATCGATGGTGACTTTCACTGAATCCTCCTCAAAAACAGGTTTGCAGAATAAGGCACAAATCATAATGTGCCGTTCTTTCAATGGTGCCGAGGGCCGGACTCGAACCGGCACGGAAGATACCTTCCAGCGGATTTTAAGTCCGCTGCGTCTACCAAATTCCGCCACCCCGGCGGGGGTCCATATCGGACTTGTTAATTTAACACTCAAGAGCCTGTTTGTCAAGAAAATGTTTTATCAGGATGTTAATTTTATTTGCCGATGATATCTAGTTGTTCAGCCATTTAAAGTTCAACTGAAAACCCTTTATCTTTTTCCACAAATGGTAAACTAGAGCCCTTGCATAATACCTATATATCATGCCTCCATGAAAAGATTTTATGTTTCAAGCAACCAAGCAGGTTGTTATTTCTGGTATTTAATAATATACCTTATGTGATTATCATAATGTTTTTGTTGCAAATCTGTTATAACACTTATGTTGTCTGTACCGATACAAAAAGACCTCCCTTCTTGCCGGTCATCTCAGCATGAAAAGAGGAGCTGTCAAGATGCAATAAAATGTTAGTTCGGCGAAAATGGGACGTAAAAGGATCTCTAATCTCCTCTTTCGCCATATCTAACCTCGGAGATTATGAAAAATAAGTTTTATTATAGCTAAGTTAAATCTAGTGTGGAAACGCCGCTAAGACAAAATAAACCGGGGCAAAAGATAAAGTCCCTCTTGGGAAAAATCCATTATCCACAAGAAGCCCCTTCCACCGGAGGCGGCCTAGAATCCTGAGATCTCCGGCTTCTCTCCTACTCCCTTCTGCCCTTCTTGTACAACTCCCGGATGCACAGAAAGAACTTCTCATAATCACCGGTCTTAAAATCGGGAAAGCTCCATGTATATGGCCTAAAGTGTCCCTTTTCATAGTGCAGCGTCGGGTCGGCGTAGATCCCCTGCCCCAGGTAGATCTTCTGCCCATTGTATTTGGCCGAGGCCAGAACGACTTTGCAGACGTCCATGTAGCCGCAGTCCAGATTGACCTTTCGTTGACCATCAATGGTTAATTCATCCTCGATCTCATTGGTCCTGATCTTAATCTGGGCCAGGTCGCCCGGGTCCATGAGCTGCTGAAAAGAAAGAAAAACCCTCTGGATGGACTCGCCCATCTCGTCCTGATAATAGTCGGTCATGGCGAAGGGAACTGGCTCGCTGCGGTAATCCACGGGCCCATACTCCCCTGTTAGCATCTGCACAGCCTTCTCCAGCGGGGCATCGTCGCTATACAGCACGCCCACGAACAGCTTGACCGGGTCAGGATCCGACGGTCTCATATGTTTTCCCTCTTGGATGGTAAAATCCCCGTTCCCGCTCCCAGGCCATGTTGGCCTCGATGGCCGCCAGAGCTTGCTCTACCAGCTCACTGCGGATGCCAAAGGTCTCCTGAATGGCGGCGTGGTAATTGCGCTTGATATTGACGTTCCGCTTGCCCTCCGGTGTGATCTCCCGCATGAACTTCTTGCGCACGTAAACCAATCCCCTGGAGGTCACCCTGTTCAGACATATACCGTGCATGCCGTTCTTGTGGAATGAATCCTGCCAGTATTTGAGAAACTCATCGGCTGCCGTGAGCCTGTCGGCGAAGCAGTATCGCCACTTTCGTTCCTGTCCGCTGAAGGTGTACAGATGGTAAGCGCCGCCCTCCGGCTGGAACAGAAGCTCCACCTGGGAGAACTCATTACGAAAGGATACGGGTTGTCTGGGGTCTAAAACAACTGGCCTGCCCAACAGATACCCCGGATCGATGAGGTACTTGCTTCCACCCACCAGGGCCACCAGGGCGCAGTGGATATTGCGCCCGGCGCGCATGTGAGCCATCACCGGGTAGCAGGAGAAACCATTTTGCGCTAGAATGGCCTGCAGGGTGAAGGTCAGTGAGAAGCAGGTGCCTCCCAGACCTTCCTGGAGATGATCCTCCACTACCTCTTCCGGCAGGCGAATTTGATCCTCGTCCTGCAGATGATCGCTGAGCTTGATGATCTTGCTGATGTTCTCGTAAGGAAAGCGAGTGAAGGCCTCTACCAGCTTCTCCAGCAGCTCTAGCCTCTGATCACCTCTGGTGAGGCCGAAGGCCTTCATGAAAGCCTTCACCCCATCAGAGTATTCGGCGGGATCAAGGATGATGTTCGTTTTATTTACCATTCCAGCCTCGAGCTTCGATTTCCGAGCTTCGTTACGAGCTTCGCCACCGACAAACGAGCTTCGAGCATCGTTTTAACCTCATCCCTCCACCACCCGCACATTCACCGCCCGGTCACCCTTGATCTCCCGGCGCATGTCGAAACCGACCCGCTGCCCCTCTCTCAACTGTCTTCCCTTTACACGGGGATCCAGATCGCTGACGTGCACGAACAGGTCCTCATCGTCGTCGGAGAGAATAAAACCAAAACCCTTGTTGTTATCCCACATGCGAACAGTACCGTATTTCATCTTCTTCTCACCACCTGATCATATTGTCTGTAAGCTGGATTCAAACTCTGAACTTATTGCCGTTAACGTCCCACTTACCTCCATTCCGCAAACTGTTCCTGCGGACAGCTCTTTTATATCAACCACCTCCATAATAGCTATGCGCCAAGGAGTTGTCAAGTGAAAATAACCAGGACCCCTGGACGTCTCACATTCCTCTTGCCATCTGGCTACTTTGGCTGTATCCTGTTTTGGAAGGAACGAAAGGCAAATCCTGGATGCTGGTGAAAGGCCGAGATTCGAGATTCGAGACTCGGGAACCGGGAATCGGGAAAAGACCGATACGCGAGCAAGTATCACGAACTCTTCATCCTAACTCTCTGAACTCTCTAAACTCTCCCAACTCTCTGAACTCTCTAAACTATAATCCAGAATCCAGTATCTAGAATCCAGCACATATCAATACATCAGAG
>DAOVRJ010000130.1 GCA_030628225.1 Candidatus Zixiibacteriota bacterium
CAAGAAGACCATGTTCTATCACAGTGAGTTGCATGTTGGGGGGTGGAAATGGGGACACTGACCCCTAACCCCTGACCCCTAACCCCTGATCCCTGGGGGCTGGGGGTTAGGGTTTAGGGTTCAGGGAAAAGCAAGAAGACCATGTTCTATCACAGTGAGTTGCATATTGGGAGGTAGGGATGGGGTCCCTAACCCCTGATCCCTAATCCCTATCTTTCCGGGGTCCCTAATCCCTTACCCCTAACACCTTTCTCTCTTTCACGACCGCGAAAATGAGCACGGTTTTAAAGGCATCCCCATCCGCAGAAAACAGGAGGAGAAAAGCATGGACACAAAGAAACGTTCCTGGACCAAATCCCTTACCTGGAGAATAATTGGGATTTTCCTCCTGGGCACCATCTCTTATCTGATCACAAGAGTTCTGAAGGCGATGACCACGATCACCATATTGTTCCATGGCATTCGTTTGATCCTGTACTACTATCACGAGCGGATCTGGGAACGCATCTCCTGGGGCGCGATAAAGCACCCTCTTGCCTCTTTACCTGTGAAGCATAAGCTGACCCCTGATGATCTTGATATTGTCCGGGAAAGGCTGAAGTCTCTGGGATACCTGGAATGAGATCACGAAAAAGCCGCATTGGCAGAAGCCTCTTGGGACAGCGATCCACTTTTCGTTCGGAAAACAGACTCAGAAATTCTCATCATGCGGGTAGTTGGATGGCTCCATCGAATTACTGGCTGGGCGGGTGAGCGATTGAATACAAATATCCTTATGCCTCTAACTGGGGGCCGAGATGAAACTGACGGTGCTTATCGACAACAACACGCTAATCGACAGATACTTTCTTGGTGAGCCAGGAGTATCGTATCTCATTGAGGATAAAGGCAAGAAAATCCTATTCGATGTCGGGTATTCAGATGCGTTCATAACAAACGCGCGAAAGATGTCCATCAATTTGCTGGATGTGGATTTTGTAGTTCTTTCTCATGGACATCTGGACCACACCTGGGGGCTCATTCCGCTTGTTCGGCTTTACACAGAAGCGACAATAGAGGGGCTTTCCGTTAAGAGACCTGTACTTGTCGCTCATCCACAAGCATTATCGAGCAGATCATTGAATGGCCTGGCCCAGATTGGCTCCTTGATCCCGGAAGAAAAGCTTTCCGGTCATTTCGACCTTAGATTGAGCAAAGAGCCTGTGTGCTTGACAGAAAGATTGACCTTTCTTGGGGAGATCGAGAGGACCAATGAATTTGAGGGCAGGAACCCAATAGGAAGAGTTATAGATAAAGATGGCCTTGAAAAGGACGATCTCATAATTGACGATTCTGCATTAGCTTATAAGTCACCTGGCGGTCTAATCATCATCACAGGCTGTTCCCATGCCGGGATCTGCAATATCGTAGAATATGCCAGAAAGGTCTGTGAGGATGATAGGGTCGTTGACATCATCGGCGGTTTTCATCTGCTGAATCCCTCTGCCGAACAACTACGCGGAACGGTAGAGTATATGAGATCCCTGCGTCCCGGCTCGGTACACGCCTGTCATTGCACGGATCTGAATTCCAAGATCGGGCTATCCAAAGTCGTGGATCTAAGAGAGGTGGGAGTTGGTTTGACATTTGAGTATTAGATGCTGGATACTGGATTATAGTTTTGAGAGTTGAGAGAGTTTTGAGAGTTAAGAAAGTTGAAAGAGTTCGGAACTGGGAACTCGGAGTGCGGAGCTCTCCCCCACTCCATCCCAGATGTTATTGTTTTTGCTTTTCAGTTCTGCGTTCCGAGTTCCGAACTCCGCGCTCAAATCGTTCCGAGTTCCAAGCTCCGCGCCATTGAGTTTAGAGAGTTGGGATACCAGATGCTGGTGAAAGAAAAGAAATGCCGATTCTGGATCCTGGATAAAGGCCGAGATAATGCAAAAATCGAGAGTCGAGATTCGAGACTCGTTAAAAGAAAAACCGATTCTGGATACTGGATGTTTTATATCAGAGCCTGCGGTTCGCTAATTGTGCATCATGTCGTCTGCCACCAGATCATTCGCTAGCTGCATCCAGGACAGATATCAAAATCCGCAAGAGCTGCCCGCCACTCATCGGAGTCTCATCATGAATTGCCGCCATACCGTCTTGTTCCTTATGTTCCTCGCCCTCATACCATCGGCCTCCCTGGCCGAGGTTCAAAAAGCGCAGGTCACCTCGGCAACCGAGCTGCAGGCCTTCTTTGGCCAGACGGTCGATTCGTTGGAGATATACCTGGCGCCCGGCGATTATCATCTCTCACCAATCAGCATCGTCGACTCAACGTGCGGGAACTGTCAGGTGCCCAATCAGCTCGTGCCGGCAACGGCCGGACTGCAAATTGCCGGCGACTATGTGAGACTTCACGGTCCCCGGGACCAATCTGCCGTTATCCACACCCATGCCGGATACGGCATTTTCTTCGATCACTGTAAATCGGGGTTTATCGAGAACCTGTCCATCACCGATGGCGCACGGGATGCCGACGCCAACGCTACGGATGCGGCCATCGTGGTCAAGAACAGCGCCGTCACGATCCGCCACTGCCGCATCTTCGACAACATCGGGGATTCTTCCATCGTGGTGCAGAATATCGTCGGCATCATGGGCATCTGCGGGCGGGAGAACTCCCAGATCACCATCTCGGACAATGAGATCGTGGGCAACTCCTGGGACGGCATCGCACTCTACCGTGATGCCCGGGCCACGATCACCGGCAATCTCATCGACGGGGTGGATAAAGCCGGCTCAAAAAGAGCCGGCGGCGGCCGGGGGGTGGGCATCGGGGTCACCTGGAACGCCAGGGCCGTCATCGAGGAGAATCTGATCAAGCGCTACTGGAAGGGAATCGGCATCTTCGTCGATGCCCAGGTGACCGTCCGCAACAACATCGTGGAGGACATACTCACCTGGGGCATCGCCTATTGGGATGCCGAAACAGGCGCGCCTGTCGGCCTCATCGAGGACAACATCATCTACTGCACAGGAGCCTGCGGCGTCTCCATCACCCGCTCTAAGCCGGGACCAAACCCCGGACATCTGCTCGGCAATGTCATCGTCAAGACCGGGCAAAATCCCAAATATGACTCGCCGGACTACTATTGTGACCAGTGCGCATTGTCGGTATCCGCCAGGCCGGATGGTTTTGAGATCGCCGATAACCTGTTCTTCGACAACCGCCGGGCCACGGAAGACCTGCCCGATTTCGACGTCACTGCGGGCGAGTTCCAAAGATCTGTTGAAAGCATACGAGAGCGGTTGTTGACGACGCCGCTGTCGCAGCAGTCGGATTTTGCCAGGTTTTTGGATGAGCTGGAGTGAAAAGAATGATGTTAAGAGGGGGAAGTGTCCCCCTTTAAAACATTCATTTCAAACTGCAAAGTGCAAATTTTAAAGTGAAAAATGAAGTGCGAAATCAATCAAACAGGTTAACAGTTTATCTATACGTTTATGCTAAGTCAATTTAATATTTGATATTTACATTTTGCAATTTACAATGGCGGCACCGCCAGGAGGAACTTTGCGAAAATACTTCCGCCGCGACCTATCGGCACTCAGCCTGATCGTATCAAATCTGATCACCATCGCCATCGCCCTGGTCCAGAAGTGGGATCTGGCCGTGCTGATGTGGATCTATTGGGGCCAGAGCGTGATCATCGGCCTGGCTAATTTCGTCAGAATTCTGAACCTCAAACAGTTCTCCACCAAGGGCATGTACGTGAACGGCAAGTCGGTAGAGGCAAACACGAAGACAAAACGGCATACGGCCTTCTTCTTTCTATGTCATTACGGCTTTTTCCACCTGCTGTATTTTCTGTTTTTGGGCAGCATGGCCGGGCTGACCCGCGAACATGTTGTCCCGGTGATATTATGCGTGGCCCTGTTTCTGGTGAATCACTCGTTTTCCCTCTTCTATAACCTGAAAAGAGACCTGGCCAGGAAACCGAACATCGGGACGGTGATGTTCTTTCCCTACGCCAGGATCATCCCCCTGCACCTGACCATCATCTTCGGATCCTTCCTGGTCAAAGGCGTGGGCGGCATGATCCTGTTCCTGTCCCTGAAAACGCTGGCCGATCTGATCATGCACGGGGTGGAGCATGCCCGGGGAGCGGAGTTAAAGGAAAGCGTGTAGTTTCATGAATGGCCATTGCCGAGTCCTGCACAGGACCCCACCTATGGGGACAAGACCGTAGGAAAAGCACATCCTCAAAGACAATGGAGAAAATCCAATGACACCACTCCCCTTTTACATAGTCGATGTTTTCGCCGAGAAGAAATACGCCGGCAATCAGCTTGGCGTCTTCACCGAGGCGGGAGACCTCACTGACGCTCAAATGCAAACGCTGGCCAAGGAGATGAACTACTCGGAGACGACCTTCATCCTGTCCACAGAAACCCGGAACGGCGGATATGACGTGCGCATCTTCACCCCGGAAGAAGAAGTTCCTTTCGCCGGCCACCCAACTTTGGGCACGGCTTTCATCATCGGCCAACAGATCATCGGCCGGCCCGTTGAGCAGGTAATCCTGAACTTGAAGGTGGGCCAGATCCCGGTGATCTTCAGCTATGGCCGGGAGGGACCGGACCATCTCATGATGAAGCAAAATGCACCTGGTTTTGGCAAATCCCTGGATGGCGGCTCAATGGCCCAGGTTTTGAGCTTGCTTAAAGACGATTTGGATAATAGATTTCCGGTACAGGAAGTATCCACCGGGCTGCCCTTCATCATCGTCCCGCTGAAGACGATGCAGAGCTTGAAACGAGTCCGGCTGGATATGGACAAGCTCCTTAAGTTCGCCGAGCACCTGGAGTCCAAGGCCGTGCTGGCCTTTTGTCCGCAGACGCACCATGAGCAAAACGACCTGTGCGCCCGCGTGTTTGCCGGCTATTACGGCGTGCCGGAAGACCCGGCCACCGGAAGCGCCAATGGCTGTCTGGCCGGGTATCTGCTGAAGAACCGCTGGTTCGGGGAGAGCCGGATAGACATTCGAGTGGAGCAGGGCTATGAAATCGGCCGGCCCTCGCTGCTCTTCCTGAAGGCGGAGGAAAATAAGGGCAAGATCGATGTGTTCGTTGGGGGAAAGGTGATCGAGGTGGCCCGGGGAGAATTCGTTTAGATAGGACATGTGCTGAATTTATGAGGAATGAGATTTTTTTGAGCCGCGCTGCGCGCAACCAACCGACAAGACATTGATGGAAAGGCATTCCCATTGCAGTCGATCTGTCTCCACAACAAAAACGAGCTGGAAAAAATCCTCCGCCGTGACGAGGTCCGTCGGCGGCGAGCGTAGAACAAGGGTCCTTTACAGAAGAAAGGAAGGCTGAAGAATGCGAGACGGGTTTTCTTGGTCTTCTCATTGCTCCACAGCCATCTGGGCGGTTCTGGCCGGCCTGCTGTTCTCTTGCTCGTCCGGCCAGAGCCTCCGCCCTTCAGATATTCGCGGTTCCGAAGATGCAATTATCCTGGGACGGATCCGCTTTTTACCAGGCTCCACCTGCCTGGGAGACTTCAAGCTGCCCATCTTCGAGCTGCGAAATACGACGGATGGCAAATCAACACCTTTTGCCACGCCCGGGTCGCTGTGGCTCAAAGAGGGCCAATGCGTCGAAATTCCCATTTCCCGGAAGATGAATCCGGGGAGCTATGAATTCCGCATCAAATCGGTTGAGGCCCCCGCACAATCCGCCTGGCTCAAACCGGGCTTTATCACCCTGGCAGAATTTACGATGGCCAAAGGGCAGCTGAAGTACTTCGGCACGATCGAAGTTGAGATCAGATGTGAACAGTGGAACAAACAAAGCGCCACTTTCTATGTTGCCCACGCAATACGAGACGAGCACGAGCAGGAGATGATTCTATTCAAAGACGAGTTTCCACAAGTTTATGAAATGTATAAAGACAGAGTTGTTCTGGAGATGCCGTGAGAAAAAACCGATCCTTGATCCTAGATCCTGGATCCTGGATGAAAAGATAAAACCGATCCTTGATTATAGTTTTGAGAGCATCTTGAACTCGGAGCTGGGAACTCGGAGTTCGGAGTGCCACCCCCCATCCCCCTTTTCTTCTAATTGTGGTTTTTTTTGCTCCGAGTTCCGAGTTCCGAACTCCGCGCTTGGTGGGGTTGGGTTGGGAGGTGGAAGTGTCCCCCTCCTGAAATACAGAATATCTGACAAGGAGATCTGTGGATGGAAAATCCCTCTTTGGAACAATATCGCCAATTCCTCAAAGAAAACGTGCGTCTGACCATCGATTTTTCGCAGACGGATCAAAGCAAGGGCCTGCCACCACCACCCATCGAAAAACCCTTCCCCCCGGACGGCAAACGGATCGACCTGGTCGCCAAGCACGAGTGGAAACAGATCGCCGGCGTCGATCTCACATCCGCCATCAACAACCGCATAAGTCACAGACGATTTCGGTCCCAACCGCTGACGCTGGAAGAACTTTCCTTTCTGCTCTGGGCCACGCAGGGCATACGGCAGAGAGTAAATGAAACAACGGCCCGCCGGACGGTACCCTCTGCGGGCTGCCGCCATGCTCTGGAGACATACCTGTGCATTCTGAATGTGGCGGAACTGGAACCGGGAATCTACCGCTATCTGCCCCTGGAACACCAGCTTCTTTTTGAATTCAGCGAACAGGAGCTGTCGGATAAGATCGTGACGGCAGCCCTGGGACAAATTTTCACGGGCAAAGCTGCCCTTGTTTTTGTCTGGACGGCCGTACCGTATCGCATGGAATGGCGGTATGACCTCGCCGCCCACAAGGCCATCTTGCTGGACGCCGGACATGTGTGCCAGAACCTCTATTTAGCCTGTGCCGCCATCGACGCGGGCACCTGTGCCATCGCCGCCTATCATCAGGAGCTCACGGATCAACTGTTGAGAATTGACGGTCAGGATGAATTCACCATC
>DAOVRJ010000021.1 GCA_030628225.1 Candidatus Zixiibacteriota bacterium
AACGTCCGCTGATCCGCAAAACCCTTACGACTCAATATCAACGTTATCGCCGCCGTCAACGTCGTCTTCCCATGATCCACATGCCCTATCGTCCCCACATTAATATGCGGCTTCGTCCGCTTAAACTTCTCCTTCGGCATCGCTCTACTCCCCCTCGTCAAAACCTCTAGCTTCTTTGTATTCTCTTCTCTAATACCCGCGAATTTTCACAATTAACGCCTTGGCTATGTTTTGAGGAATGGGAGCATAGCTGGCGAAAAGCATGGTGTGCACAGCTCTCCCCTGAGTCAACGACCTAAGAGCAGTAGCATATCCGAACATCTCGTTCAGCGCAACTGTGGCTGCCACTACCCGGGCATCGGCCCGATGGCTAACACCCTCTATTTTCCCCCGACGCGAATTCAGGTCTGACAACACATCCCCCATATATTCCTCGGGGACAACCACCTCAACGTTCATAACAGGCTCTAACAAAATTGGACCTGCTTTGGAAGCTCCATCCCTGAAAGCCATAGCTGCGGCGATCCGAAAGGCCATCTCTGAAGAATCCACCTCATGATAAGAACCGTCGAGCAAAGTGACCTTGATGTTGTCCATGGGATAACCGGCTATCACGCCATTTTCCATGGATTCTTTCACACCTTTCTCCACGGAGGAGATGAACTCCCTGGGAACTGATCCGCGGACGACGGCATTCTCGAATTCGAACCCCTGACTGGGTTCCAATCTCAAGATAACGTGGCCGTATTGACCTCTTCCCCCCGTTTGCTTAATGAACTTGCCCTCACTTTTCACTGTCTCAGTGATGGTCTCCTTATAAGAGACCTGCGGCTTACCCACCTTCGCCCCTACTTTAAATTCCCGGAACATCCGCTCCACCAACACCTCTAAATGTAACTCTCCCATCCCAGAAATAATGGTCTGGCCGGTATTCTCATCGGTGCGTACTTGAAAGGTGGGATCTTCATGCGCTAGTTTAGCCAGTGCCTCTTGCAACTTATCCTGGTCAATCGTCGTTCGTGGCTCTATGGCCACTGAGATGACTGGGTTGGGAAAGGTCATTTTCTCCAAGAGGATAGGGTGCTTAGGGTCACAAAGGGTGTCTCCAGTACTAGTCTCACGAAGACCGATGGCCGCTGCTATGTCGCCAGTGTAAATCTCCTGCCGATCTTCCCTTTTGTTGGCGTGCATCTGCAAGATCCGGTTCACTCTCTGCTTTTTCTCCTTAGTGGCATTCATGATCTGTGTTCTCACCTTGAGACTTCCCGAATAGACCCTGAAGAATGTAAGGTGGCCCACATGAGGATCCGTCATCACCTTAAAAGCCAAAGCCGAAAATGGCGCTTGATCATCCGCTTGGCGTTCTTCCTTATGATGCGTAAAGGGATTCTCTCCAATCAACGGCGGCACATCCAAGGGAGATGGCAGGTAATCGATGATAGCATCCATCAACCGCTGCACACCTTTGTTCCGAAATGCCGCCCCACACAAAACTGGAACAACCGCGTTGTCCAAAGTGGCTTTTCTTATAGCTGTTTGAATCTCTTGGGGTGTTATTTCCTTACCATCAAGGAACTTAGCCATAAGATGATCATCATGCTCAACTATAGCCTCCAGAAGCTTCTCACGACGATCCTTCGTTTCTGAGATAAGATCCCGGGGAATGGGAAGCTCGTCGAAGGTAACTCCCAAACTCTCTTTGTGGTAGACAATGCTGGTCATATTCACCAAATCTATCAGGCCGGTGAACAGCTCACCTGTTCCCAGTGGCACCTGTATGGGCAGGGGGTTTGCACCCAGTCTGTTTTCCATCATGCTGACCACTTTATCGAAATCAGCCCCTACCCGATCCATTTTGTTGACAAAGGCTATTCGGGGAACTCGATATTTATCCGCCTGTCTCCAAACAGCCTCTGATTGCGGTTCCACACCCCCTACAGCACAAAAAATGGCCACTGCACCATCCAGCACACGCAAGGAGCGCTCCACCTCTACTGTGAAGTCCACATGTCCCGGAGTATCAATAATATTAACACGATGATCCCGCCAGAAGATGCTGGTTGCCGCTGAGGTGATGGTGATGCCCCGCTCTCTTTCCTGGTCCATCCAATCCATTACGGCGGAGCCATCATGAACCTCACCCATCCGGTGGACCTTACCGGTATAATATAGTATTCGCTCTGTTGTGGTTGTCTTGCCGGCATCGATATGAGCCATGATGCCGATATTTCTGGTCCGCTCCAGCGGATACTTCCTGCCCATGAAAAACCCCCACCTTGCAACGAAGAAGAAAACTAATCGGAAGTAAAACAGACTCACCGCTATCCGGTGGAGGCTTGAGTTACTGTCCAGTCACGAGGATTAGGGTACAAGAAAAACTAACGACCCCCCACTTGTATATGTTACCAGCGATAATGAGCAAAAGCCTTGTTGGCCTCTGCCATCTTGTGGGTATCCTCTTTCTTTTTTGCCGAAGCCCCCTCGTTTTTGGAGGCCGACATCAATTCAGCGGCGAGGCGTTCTGCCATCGTATGTTCCGGCCGTTGCTTGGCATACCGTATAACCCAGCGAATAGCCAGTGCAGTCCGGCGATTAGCCCTAACCTCCACGGGAACCTGATAAGTCGCTCCACCCACCCGCCGAGATTTCACCTCTATAACCGGCTTAATATTGTTAACAGCCTTCTGAAAGATGGGTAAACCCGGCTGACCCATTTTCTGTTCTATTATCTCCAGAGATTGGTACATGATCCTCTCAGCCAAGCTACGTTTGCCCTTTCTCATCAAACCACTTATAAACAAACTCAGCAGCGTGTTATCGTACTTCGGATCGGGCAACATCTCTCTGGCACTGGCCTTTCTCCTTCTGGACATCTTCCACTCCCGTTCCTATCAGTCTCCAGCAGATCCAACTCGTTTCTTGGGCCTCTTCGTGCCATATTTAGATCGGCTCTGAGTTCGATCCTGGACCCCGCTGGCATCCAATGTGCCTCGAATAACGTGATACCTCACTCCCGGCAAATCCTTAATTCGCCCCCCCCTGATGAGCACAATAGAGTGCTCCTGCAAATTGTGACCCTCTCCAGGAATATAGGCGGTGACTTCCATGGAGTTTGTCAATCTCACCCGGGCCACCTTTCTAAGGGCCGAATTAGGTTTTTTCGGCGTTGAGGTATAAACTCGTGTACATACACCCCTCTTCTGAGGAGAACCCTTTAAGGCCGGAGCGCCTGTTTTAGATTTGAGGTTCTTTCTCCCTCGACGGATAAGCTGATTTATGGTCGGCAAATTACTCCTCCGAGTATTAAACTAGATAAAAATCAAAATTGTTATAAGCTTATAATATATCAATTATTTTCTGTTTGTCAAGAAAAAACTTACTCTTCACCCACCAGCGGTTCACTATTTTTGCCGTCGACGCTTTTTTGCAACTCCTCCTGTCCTATCCCTTCCTGGACAGCTTCCTGCTCCTCATCAATCTGAATTTTGATTCTACGATAATTAGCGAACCCTGTTCCCGCAGGGATAAGATGACCCATAATCACATTTTCCTTCAAGCCCAGTAGTTTGTCTTTTCGACCGTGGATAGCAGCTTCAGTCAGTACACGAGTTGTCTCCTGAAATGATGCTGCAGAAATGAAACTCTCGGTGCTCAGCGACGCCTTGGTAATACCCAGAAGCATCGTTTGGAAAGTGGCTGGTTCGCCACCGGTGGCGATGATCTTCTCATTTTCATCTTGGAAGCGAATTTTATCCACCTGCTGACTTTCCAGAAAGATAGTGTCTCCCGGATCCTCCACCCTTACTTTCTGAAGCATCTGGCGCACTATCACCTCGATATGTTTGTCATTGATCCTGACTCCCTGAAGGCGATACACCTCCTGAATTTCGTTTACCAGATACTCTTGAACGGCCCCGGGGCCTTTGATGTTCAGGATATCATGGGGGTTAATGGGACCTTCGCACAGCCGTTCACCTGACTGAACCCGATCCCGATCTCGTACTCTGAGATGCTTCCCGTGAGGGATTAAGTATTCCCTGTCCTCGTTCTCACCATGGACGATCAACTTTTGAGCCCCGCGGATGATGCCGGAGAATTCCACAATCCCGTCGATTTCGCTTACCACGGCCGGATCGCGCGGCTTCCTGGCCTCAAAAAGCTCTGCTACTCGAGGAAGGCCTCCAGTGATGTCCCGTGTTTTACTGATCTCTCTGGGAATTTTAACTATAGCATCGCCGGCATGAATCTCTTGGCCATCATGAACCAAAAGGTGCGCTCCCGTTGGAATAGCATAATTTACTAACTCTTTCCCTTTACCACCCACGATCACAATTGTGGGATGAAGCGCTTTATCCCGATCCTCCACAATCACCCTTTGACGCAGACCCGTGGTCTCGTCCAGCTCCTCTCGCAGGCTGACCTCCTCCACAATATCTTGGTATTTCGCCTTGCCAGATTGTTCCGTCAGAATGGTATTGCTGTAAGGGTCCCATTCAAAAATGGTTTGACCTTCCTCCACCTTATCTTTATCCCGAACGTGAAATACTGCGCCATAGGGTATGGTATAGCGTGCTCGGGTGTGACCTTCGTCGTCGATGAGATCGATTTTCCCGTTTCGTCCCAAAACCACCCACTCTCCGTTCTTTCTCTGAACCATCTTCAGATTATGCGACTTGATGCTTCCAGAGCTTTTCACGCTCACTTTAGATTGTGCGGCAATGCGGGCAGCGGTGCCACCGATGTGGAATGTCCTCAAAGTCAGCTGAGTGCCGGGCTCGCCGATGCTCTGGGCGGCCATAACACCAGCTGCCTCACCTAACTCCACCATATTGCCTGTGGCTAAGTTTCTGCCATAACACCTTGCACAAACTCCTCGGCGAGATTCGCAGGTGAGGACGGAACGAATGCGCACTTTCTCGATGCCACTCTCTTCGATAATCTGTGCAGGTCCCTCGGTGATCTCCTTCCCTGCTTGACAGATCACCTCGTCGCTGATGGGATCGATCACGTCCTCCAGGGCTACCCTTCCCAAGATGCGGTCCGAAAGGGTTTCTATGACCTCTTCTCCCTCTTTCAGCGCTCCTATGTCCTGACCTCGGATGGTCCCGCAATCTTTTATGGTGATGATGACATCTTGGGCAACATCCACCAGACGGCGCGTAAGATATCCAGCATCAGCCGTTTTCAATGCTGTATCGGCCAGACCTTTTCTGGCCCCATGTGTGGAGATAAAGTACTCCAGGACAGACAGCCCCTCACGGAAGTTAGAGGTAATGGGTGACTCGATAATCTCGCCCACCTGGCCGGTAATTCGCTTCTGTGGTTTGGCCATCAGACCCCTCATGCCAGCCAGCTGACGAATCTGCTCCTTGCTGCCCCTGGCTCCAGAATCTGCCATCATATAAACCGGATTGAACCCCTTCTTTGACTTGCTGAGCTGTTCGAACATCACCTCGGCCACATCGCTGGTGGTGTGGGTCCATGTGTCGATCACTTTGTTGTACCGTTCACCATCGGTGATCAGTCCCCGTTCGTATTGCTCTTGAATTTTGGTCACGGCCCGTCGGGCTTTTTCCAAAAGCCCCTTCTTTTCCTTGGGAATGATCAGATCATCAATGCCCACGGTAATTCCAGCTAGAGTAGCGTAATTAAAACCAATGCGCTTGAGCTCATCCAGAAAAATAGCTGTTTTGCGCATACCTATGATGCGGTATGCCTTAGAAACCAACTCCTCCAGCTTTTTCTTGTCCAACAACTCATTGAAAAAACCGACCTCATCAGGCACAATCTGGTTGAAAATCACCCTTCCTGTGGTCGTTTCCTCTGATTTTCCATTAATGCGTACTTTGATTTTAGCCTGGAGACCGAGCTTGCCAGAATCGTAGGCTATGGCTACCTCGTCGCAGCTAGAGAAGAGTTTCCCCTCCCCCTCCTGTCCCGGGCAGGGTTTTGAAAGGTAATAGCAGCCCAGCACCATATCCTGGCTGGGTATGGCTAATGGACGACCGTGTGCAGGTGAAAGGATATTATTCGCAGAGAGCATCAAGACGGAGGCCTCTAACTGTGCCTCGTACGAAAGGGGCACATGAACGGCCATCTGGTCCCCATCGAAATCTGCGTTGAATGCCGCACAGACCAGGGGATGTATCCGGATGGCTTTCCCCTCCACTAGAACAGGCTGGAAGGCTTGAATCCCCAGTCGGTGCAGGGTTGGTGCTCGGTTCAGAAACACCGGATGGTTCTGAATAATCTCCTCCAGTATGTCCCAGACCTCAGGACGTTCCCTCTCCACTAGTCTCTTGGCACTCTTCACTGTCTGTACAAACCCTTTCTCTTCCAACTTTCTTATAATAAAAGGCTTAAAAAGCTCCAAGGCCATAGTTTTGGGCAAACCGCACTGGTGGAGTTTGAGTTCCGGACCAACCACGATCACCGAACGCCCCGAATAATCCACCCGTTTGCCCAACAGATTCTGTCGAAAGCGACCCTGTTTGCCCCTAAGCAGGTCGCTGAGAGATTTCAAAGGCCTCTTACCCTCTCCGCGAACCGAGTAAGATCTCCGTCCGTTATCGAGAAGGGCGTCCACTGCCTCCTGGAGCATTCTCTTCTCGTTGCGCAAAATTACCTCGGGTGCCTTGATCTCGATAAGCTTCTTTAGCCGATTATTCCGATTGATCACACGCCTATAAAGATCGTTAAGATCAGAGGTGGCAAAACGCCCACCTTCCAGAGGAACCAGCGGACGAAGATCGGGCGGGATAACCGGAATAACGCTGAGGATCATCCACTCGGGTTGATTCTCCGATTGACGAAAAGCCTCCACTACTCTAAGCCTTTTTAGAGCTTCCTTTTTCCGCTGAACAGAGGTTTCCACCTTAACATTGGTGCGAAGTTCAGCTGAGAGATCCTCTACATTCACCTCCCGGAGTAACTCACGAATGGCCTCGGCTCCCATGCTGGCTCGAAACTCTTGACCTTCCTCTTCTAACTTCAGATACTTCTCCTCGGAAAGGAGATCCTTTTTACGCAGGTTAGTTTCTCCGGGATCAATTATTACATAAGATTCATAGTACAACACCCGCTCCAGATCCCGAATGGACATCTCTAAAAGATGCCCTATGCGCGAGGGTAACGATTTCAGGAACCAAATATGGGACACAGGAACGGCTAACTCGATATGGCCAAGGCGCTCTCGACGGACCTTCGACTGAGTCACCTCTACACCACAGCGATCGCAGATGACACCCCGATAGCGAATTCGCTTATACTTTCCGCAGCTACACTCCCAATCTTTTACCGGCCCAAAGATGCGCTCACAAAACAGGCCATCCTTCTCCGGCTTAAAGGTCCTATAATTGATGGTCTCTGGCTTTGTTACCTCTCCATAAGACCAGCTTCTAATCACCTCTGGCGAGGCCAATTTCACCTGGATGGCCTCAAAAGTCACCAACTTATTTCTTTCCTGCCACATGGACGCTGGCACCTAATACGCCCCCTTATAAAACATCACGGTCAATGATCTATTCCTTATGTCGCTCCTCAAGATGCACATCTAGACAAAGGCTCTGCAGTTCCTTGACCAACACATTAAAGGACTCCGGAATTCCCGGCTCAGGTGGATTCTCACCTTTAACGATGGCCTCGTAAGTTCGGGATCGACCAGTCACATCATCGGATTTGACGGTGAGCATCTCCTGAAGAGCGTAAGCCGCCCCGTATGCTTCCAGGGCCCAGACCTCCATCTCTCCAAAGCGCTGACCCCCAAATTGGGCTTTCCCACCCAGAGGTTGCTGGGTAACCAAAGAGTAGGGACCTATCGATCTAGCGTGGATCTTGTCATCGACCAGATGAGAGAGCTTCATCATATAGATATATCCTACGGTGATCTTCTGGCCGAAGGGCAATCCGGTTAGACCATCGAACAGGTTTATTTGCCCGGACTCAGGGAGATCAGCCTCTTTCAAAATTTCCTTTATCTCCCCTAAAGATGCGCCATCGAAAACAGGGCTCTTAAAACGAACCCCTAGCTTTTCTGCAGCCCACCCCAGGTGGGTTTCCAATATTTGCCCCACGTTCATCCTTGAGGGGACACCCAATGGGTTGAGAACGATCTCTACAGGCGTGCCGTCGGGAAGATGCGGCAAATCCTCCTCGGGCACGATCTTGGCCACAACACCCTTGTTGCCGTGCCTTCCAGCCATTTTATCGCCCACGGAGAGCTTTCTCTTCATGGCCACACTAACTTTAACCAACTGCAGCACTCCAGGGGGCAGCATGTCGCCACGAATAACTTTCTCTTTTTCGTTCTCCAACTTGGTTTTTATGTCATGAACTCGACGTGTGGACGCCTCCAGTACCTTGAAGATCTTTTCGTTAACGGACTCCTTTTTGGTCCAACCATCTCCCCACATAAAAGTGCTAAAAATTATCTCATCGAGCAACTTGGCAGTGAACTTCCGACCCGCCCGAATGATCACCGAACCATCCCTTTCGCTGCGTATGGTCCTGGCCAGCTGGTCCTTGAGAAGCTCCTTAATTTTGTCATCTCGGATGCGCTTGACTCGATCAATATGTTTTTGCGCTTCCTTCTCCAGATTTAGAATTTCTTTCCTCTCTATTCTCTTGCTCTCCGGGCTTCTCTCTTTTCTAGAAAAGACTTTAGTATCTATAACAATGCCCTTCATTCCCGGAGTTGCTTTTAAAGAGGCATCACGCACATCTCCTGCTTTCTCGCCGAATATAGCTCGCAACAACCTTTCCTCGGGCGACAGTTCCGTCTCTCCCTTGGGGGTAACCTTGCCCACAAGGATATCCCCAGCCTCCACCTCAGCACCAATGCGAATAACACCTCTCTCATCCAGATTTTTTAGCGCATCTTCACTGACGTTTGGTATTTCTCGGGTGATCTCCTCCTCCCCTCTCTTAGTCTCTCTCACCTGGAGCTCAAATTCCTGGATGTGAACGGAGGTAAACCGGTCTTCCCGAACCAGTCGCTCGCTGATGATAATGGCATCTTCAAAATTATACCCATGCCACGGCATGAAAGCCACCAGCACATTGACTCCCAAAGAAATTTCTCCGTGATCGGTTGCCGGACCATCTATAATAACCTGTTCCTCTTCAACATGATCTCCCACACGGACAAGCGGCCTTTGATTTAAACAAGTGTCCTGGTTAGATCGTCTGAACTTGGTGAGGAATTCCTCGTCGAGCCCGAATAGCTCCCGGGAGAGGTCATCTTTTCCTCTCATCTGGTCGGGGTAGATGGATATTTTCTCTGCCGTAACGCTCTCTACTGAGCCCGCGCGCCGCGCGACAACCACCGCTCCTGAATCTCTGGCCGCGCGAGTTTCCATGCCAGTGCCTACCAGTGGAGCCTCGGTTATCAACAGGGGCACGGCCTGCCTTTGCATATTAGAACCCATCAGTGCACGGTTGGCATCATCATGTTCCAAGAAGGGTATCAATGAGGCAGCCGCGCTGACCAGCTGCTTCGGTGATACGTCCATGTAGTCCACTTTTAGTGGAGGAACCAGGGGGAAATCTCCCCGGCTGCGGGACATAACCAGCTTCTTCAAGAATTTCCCGTTCTCATCCAGAGGTGCGTTGGCCTGAGCGATAATGTATTTGTCTTCCCTGTCGGCGGTAAGATACTCAATTTGGTCCGTGACCCGGCCTTTGACCACTTTTCGGTATGGGGTTTCGATGAACCCCAGTTTGTTAACCCGAGCGTATGTAGACAGCGAGGCGATAAGACCGATGTTGGGACCTTCTGGGGTCTCGATGGGACAGATACGACCATAGTGGGTGTGATGAACATCCCGAACCTCGAAACCGGCACGCTCTCGAGTGAGACCGCCAGGACCCAGGGCACTTAACCTTCTCTTGTGGGTCAAAGCTGCCAGGGGATTGGTCTGATCCATGAACTGGGACAGCTGACTGCTCCCGAAAAAGGCTCCGATAACGGCGGAGACGGTTCGGGCATTGACCAACTCGTGTGGGCTGATGGATTCCGCATCCCACAGACTCATTCTTTCCTTAATGGTCCGGGCCATTCGAGTAAGGCCAACCCGGAACTGATCCGAAAGAAGCTCTCCTACAGAACGCACCCTTCGATTTCCCAGGTGGTCGATATCGTCCACAAAGCCCTCGCCGTTACGCAGACAAAGTAGATAGTCTACGATTTCGATGAAGTCCTCTTTGGTCAGTATGGTAGTATCATCGGGAATATCAAGGCTCAGCCTCTTGTTCAACCGATATCTGCCCACCCTGCCTAAATTGTACCTTTTGGGGTTAAAAAACAGTCTGTCCAATAGAGCTTGCGCCGAGCTCTGATTTGGCGGATCACCGGGACGCAGAAGATTGTAGATCTTATAAAGGGCCTCTTGCTTGGAGCTGGTAGTATCTTTCTTCATCGTGTTTCGCAACACCCCGGCGTCTCGAGACAGACCCTCAGCCACCACTGTAACCTCGGTGACCTTAATTTGACGCAGGCTCTTAAGATGTTCTTCAGTGATCTCCTCGTTGCTGTCGACGATCACCTCGCCGGTGCTTATATCCACGACAGGTACTACACAGATCATGCCCAGCAACCCCTTGTTTGTTTTAACCGATTTGACTTTGTAAAACAGACTCAGCAGATTCTCATCGGTTGGATAACCCAGAGCTCTCAGGAGAATGGTAACTGGAATTTTCCGTCGCCTATCAATGTGGACGAACATCAGGTCATTGACGTCCATGGTAAATTCCACCCAGGATCCACGGTAGGGGATGATGCGTGCTGAATAGAGTCGCTTGCCATTTGGATGAATCTCCTCGGCGAAGAAGATGCCCGGTGATCTGTGTAGCTGGCTGACGATGACCCTTTCCGCGCCATTGATCACAAAGGTTCCCGCCTTGGTGATTAATGGAAGATCCCCCAGATAAACCTCCTGTTCCATGACGTCTCGAACCGGTTTCCTCTCCCCCTTATCCCCCTTCTCATAGATAACCAACTGAAGTGTGGCCTTAAGGGAACCAGCGTAGGTCATGTCTCGTTCCTGACATTCACGGACCGTATACTTCGGCTCGCCCACGTCGAATTTGACGAACTTCAGTCTGTAGTTTCCGTGGATGTCTGAAATCCCCTCGTCTTTCTCTTTCGTTTTGAGAAAGGTGTCTTCAAAGACCTCATGAAGTCCCTCTCTCTTCCTCTTCTCGGGCGGCACATCCTTTTGCAGAAAACTCTCAAAGGATTTTAACTGGATGTCCAAGAGATTCGGAATGTCAATGATGGAGGGAATCTTGGAAAAACTCCGCATCTTCATCTTTCTGATCTCACTGTGCACTGAGCAACACGCTCCTTCGACCTACTTGATTTCTATAGTGGCTCCGACCTCTTCCAGCTGAGCCTTCGCCTCTTCCGCCTCCTCCTTGGACACGGCTTCCTTGACAGGCTTCGGAGCAGTATCCACCACCTCTTTAGCCTCTTTGAGGCCCAAACCGGTGAGAGCCCTAACCACCTTAATCACCTGGATCTTCTTATCACCAATTCCGGAGAGAATCACGTCGAATTCTGTTTTCTCCTCGGCAGCTTCGGCAGCAGCACCTCCACCCTCGGCAGCTGCCGGTGCCATAGCCTGAGCCATAATCGGTGCCGCCGCTGTCACTCCAAACTTCTCCTCCAGCTGCTTAACTAAATCTGCCAGCTCGAGGACCGTCATCTTCTCAATACCCTCGATGACCTTTTCGGCGTTGCTCTTTTTCGTTGTTGCCATAAAACCTTCACCTCCATAAAGGGTTCTTAGTTTTCTTGCTGTTTCTCATTATCCGGTTCAGTCTCTTCCGGCTGATCTTCAGTTTGCTCCTGGGATTCAGCTGACTTCGCCTTATCACTATCAGTTTTCTCCTCCGCAGGTTTCTCCTCAGAGGGCTTCTCATCCACGCCTCTCGTCTCCGCCGGCTCAGGCTTTACCTCCACAGCCGGTTTCTGCGCTTCTTCCTTCACCTCCTCAGCCTTCTCCTCAAGAACCACCTTCTCACTTTCACCCTTTTTCCTTGAGATAGCTTCAATAAGGCTGACAAAGTTTCTCAGCAGACTGGCGAGAACCATCACGGTCTGAGTAATAGGTGCTTTCATACCGCTGACCATCTGAGTCAGTAACTCCTCGCGGGACGGGATATTTTTCAGCCGACCCATGGCCTCTTGTTCAAAGAGCTGACCTTCAAAGAGGATCGCCTTAATAGATGGTTTTCCCGTCTTTTGCGCAAAGCGACTTAGTAGCTTAGCTGGCAACGCAGGATCCTCGAACCCAAAGGCTATGGCGGTTGGACCAATAAGATATGGCTTTAAACCCTCGTATCCAGCCTTATCTACCGCCAGACTGGCCAGCGTATTTTTAACAACCAGGTACTCCACCGAATTTTCGCGCAGGAGAAACCTCAGCTCGTTAATGGACTCCACATCCAGCCCAGTAAAATCAGTAAGGTAAAGGCTCTGGGTGCGTTTTATCTTTTCTGCAATTTCATCGACAACAGCAACTTTTTCTGGGCGAGCCATATCTTTAACTCCCGGTACAGGCTTATTTTACAAGTTTCAATAGCTCATTAATGTCCAGTTTAATTCCCGGACCCATGGTTGAGGAAACGACGATGCTGCGTAAATATTGCCCTTTTGCCGCAGAGGGTTTTGCCTTCAAAACAGCCTGAAAAAAAACGGTGGCATTAGCCATCAATTTTTCCACTTCGAAAGACTTCTTTCCGATGGGAACGTGAAGAATTCCAGTTTTGTCAACGCGATACTCAATCTTACCCGCTTTTACTTCCTTGACCGCCTTCTCCACTTCAAAGGTCACCGTGCCGCTCTTGGGGTTCGGCATCAATCCTCTAGGCCCCAGAATCCGGCCCAGCTTTCCCACCATCCCCATCATATCCGGGGTCGCAATAACCACATCCACATCGGTCCATCCCTGAGAGATTTTTTCCACATACTCCTCTGAGCCATAATAATCTGCCCCGGCGAGCTCCGCCTCTTTTTCCTTCTCCCCCTTGGCCAAAACGAGAACCTTAACCTTCTTACCAGTCCCGTGAGGTAAAATAACCGTTCCCCTCACTACCTGATCAGCATGCTTAGGGTCCACGCCGAGACGGATAGATAGTTCGATCGTCTCATCGAACTTCGCTGCAGCCATGTCTTTAATCAATCTCAAGGCCTCTTGGAGGGAGTACTTCTGGGCTCGATCAATTCCCCCTAGCGACTCTGTGTACTTCTTTCCGTGTTTCATCTGTACCCTTCCCCACAAGATCAGTTAACTATCTCAATTCCCATGCTGCGCGCTGTGCCAGCAATCATTCTCATGGCAGCTTCGACATCTGCTGCGTTCAGATCTGGTTTCTTCAATTCAGCTATTTCTCTCAACTGCTGCTGGGTTACTTTTCCGACCTTCTCCCGATTGGGCTCTCCCGAAGCCTTCTCCAGACCAGCGGCTTTTTTCAATAAAACGGCGGCAGGCGGCGTTTTTGTTATGAACGAAAAGGTTCTGTCTGCATAAACGCTTATTACCACGGGGATTATCAAACCCTCCTGCTTCTTGGTTCGGGAGTTGAATGACTTACAAAATTCCATGATGTTCACCCCATGCTGCCCTAAAGCTGGACCCACGGGAGGAGCCGGGCTGGCTTTGCCCGCGGGAATTTGCAACTTGATGGTTCCCATAATTTTCTTAGCCATTATTCAACCTGCTTCTTGAGATGTACTTGATGTTTAGAGACTTTTAACCTGTAGAAAATCAAGCTCCACCGGCGTAGAACGTCCAAATATGCTCACCATAACCTTTAATTTCTCTCGCTCTACGTTTACCTCGTTAACAACACCCGAGAAATCGTTGAAAGGTCCATCAATCACTTTAACGGCATCACCGGCACGAAAGGGAACCTCGGCGGATTTCTTGGATCTTCCGTGTTCCATCTGGCCTTGGATTCGCTGAACCTCCTTTTCACTAAGCGGCTGCGGGTACGCTCCAGAGCTCACAAAGCTGGTAACTCCGGGGGTCGAAGTTACCAGAGCCATGGTGTCGCGCGTAAGTTCCATCTGGATAAGGAGGTAGCTGGGCAGAAATTTCCGGTCAGAAACTATTCGTTTCCCACCTTTCATTTCCACCACTTCCTCTATGGGAACTAATACCTCAGCGATCTTATCCTCAAACCCCTGGTTTAATATTGCGTTTTCCAGGTATCGTTTGACTTTTTTCTCATGTCCTGAGTAAGTATGAACGACATACCACTTCTTTTCCACTATTGGTTACCTCAGGTGGACGCTAATTCACAGGTCCTAATTTTTTATCTGATAATACGACCGAAAAGACTGGAGAGAATAAAGTCGAGGAAGCCCACGTAGACGGCCACAATCAGGGAAAGAACAACTACGATAACAGTTGAGCCAATTAATTCCCCTCTATTCGGCCAGGTCACCTTCATTAGCTCAACCTTAACCTCTTTCAGAAACTGAAAAAACTTGCCCAAGCTCATAAAAAAACTCCGCTCTTTTAGGAAGTGTCTCGCTAAAAACCCCTTTTCTTCTTGGGTAACACGTCCAGTGCAAAACAAAATATGGCAGGCCTGGAGGGATTCGAACCCCCAACACCCGGATTTGGAGTCCAGTGCTCTAGCCGTTAGAGCTACAGGCCTGTGATGTAATTTTCCTAAAATAGATCTCTGAGAGTTGGAAAAACCTAACGAGTTTCCCGGTGAGATGTGTGCTTGTCACAGAATCTACAGTATTTAGTGTATTCCACCCTGTCCGGGTGCTGGCGCTTGTTTTTCTTCGTGGTGTAATTTCGCCTTTTGCATTTTGTACACGCTAGAATAACCAGTTCTCGCATTTTTCCGTTCACCTCAGATTTATTCTACCCCAGTGTCTATTTATTCGATGATCTCGGAGACGACGCCGGCACCGACTGTGCGACCGCCCTCACGTATGGCAAACCGCAACTCCTTCTCCATCGCTATGGGCGTGATCAACTCCACCTCCAACCGCGTATTGTCACCAGGCATCACCATCTCCACACCATCCGGCAACTTCACCGTCCCGGTCACATCCGTAGTCCGAAAATAAAACTGCGGCCGATAACCATTGAAAAACGGCGTGTGACGACCACCCTCCTCCTTGGTCAACACATACATCTCACCCTTAAACTTCGTATGCGGCGTAATACTACCCGGCTTGGCCAACACCATCCCCCGCTCCAACGAATCCTTGTCCACACCACGCAACAACACACCAACATTATCACCCGCCTGACCCTGATCCAATAACTTACGAAACATCTCCACCCCGGTCACCACCGTCTTACGCGTCTCCCGCATACCCACTATCTCCACCTCTTCACCCACACGAATAATACCACGCTCCACACGCCCCGTACCCACCGTCCCACGACCCGTTATCGTAAACACATCCTCCACCGGCAACAAAAAAGGCTTGTCTATATCACGCTCCGGCAACGGTATATACGTGTCTACCGCATCCAATAACTCATATATACTCTTAAACGCCTCACTATCCTTCACATCCGGCTTCAACGCCTCCGTCATCGCCTGCAACGCACTACCACACACCACCGGTATCTCATCACCAGGAAACTCATACTTGCTCAATAACTCCCGAACCTCCAACTCCACCAACTCCAATAACTCCGGATCATCCACCTGATCTACCTTGTTCAAATACACCACTATCGACGGCACATTCACCTGCCGTGCCAACAAAATATGCTCCCGCGTCTGCGGCATCGGCCCATCAGCCGCACTCACCACCAATATCGCACCATCCATCTGCGCCGCACCGGTAATCATATTCTTCACATAATCCGCATGACCAGGACAATCCACATGCGCATAATGACGCTTCTCCGTCTCATACTCCACATGCGCCACCGCTATCGTCAAACCACGCTCCCGCTCCTCAGGCGCATTGTCTATACTATCAAACGTCCGCTGATCCGCAAAACCCTTACGACTCAATATCAACGTTATCGCCGCCGTCAACGTCGTCTTCCCATGATCCACATGCCCTATCGTCCCCACATTAATATGCGGCTTCGTCCGCTTAAACTTCTCCTTCGGCATC
>DAOVRJ010000089.1 GCA_030628225.1 Candidatus Zixiibacteriota bacterium
TCAAGAACGACGTTTCTGATGTACAGTCTGGTTTCGAATGTGGTATTGGTGTTGAGGACTTCAATGAGTTGCAGATGAAAGATATACTTGAAGTCTACAAGCTAATAGAAATAGAAAGATAGTGATATATTCGAGGGGTAGATGATTATTGGTACCTGCACCATCGATTTGTACATGGCCGATAGCGGATCGTTGAAGTCCAAAAGGCACGTTTTGCGAGCCATCAAGGACAGAGTTCGAAATGCATTTAACGTTTCTATATCCGAGGTTGACAATCATGAGCTGTGGCAGAGAGCCACTCTGGGAGTTGCTGTGGTCAGCACAGACATTCGTTTTGCCAATAGGGTTTTGAGCAAGGTAGTGGACTTCGTTGGCAAGGAGCCGAGGGCCGAAATTCTCGATTGGACCATAGAGATCAGATAGGTGGTGAGATCCGCGAATCATGGTTTTCAAAAGGTCGGAAAGAGTTGGCGATCTGCTCAAGAGGGAGATTGGCGATATTATCGGAAAAGAGCTGAAGGACCCTCGGGTCGGTTTTGCCACGATTATCTCTGTGGATGTCAGCGCGGATTTGCGGCATGCTAGAGTTTTTTTTAGCGTGTTCGGCGACAGGCGGGTGCAAGAGGAAACGCAGCGTGGTCTAGACAGCGCGAGATTTTTCATTCAGGGTGAGATCGGTCGCCGCTTGCGATTGAAGTATACACCAGAATTATCCTTTCAATTTGACAGATCCATTGAGTACGGATTTCACATAAGCAAGCTATTGAAAAGGGTACAAAAGGAAGATGAAGGATAAACTTGAGGTGGTGGTAGCGGCAATTAAAAAAAGCCGGAATGTAATGATCTGCTCTCATGTGGATCCGGATGGTGATTCAATCGGCTCCCAGATGGCCATGGCTGGCCTTCTGAAATATTTGGGCAAACAGACGGCCATAGTCAACAGAGATCCCGTACCAACCAAGTACAAGTTTCTGGATCCGCAGGGGCTGGTAAGGGATCAACTTCCAGAAGGATTTAATCCGGACACCATGGTGGTGCTAGATTGCTCTAGCCTGGACCGGCTGGGTATAGTGAGTGATTTAATCAGACCTGACATGGTAGTGATTGTTATCGATCACCACCAGACGATGCCTGCACTGGGGGATAGTATTTATCTGCAGCCAACCGCCTCCTCAACAGCCGAGTTGATCGTGGACATATTCAAAGAGCTGGAAGTGCCTATAGACAGGGAGCAGGCCTTACAGCTTTATACGGCTATCTTGAGCGATACAGGTGGGTTTCGCTTCCCCAACACATCGGCGAAGTGTCTTTCCACTGCAGCTGAGTTGGTGGCACAGGGGGCCGATCCCCACGAAGTGGCCGTACAAGTGTATGAGCAGCGTTCCGAGTCCAGCTTGAGGCTCTTGGGCTGTGCACTGAGCAAGATAGAGATCTTGGAAGACAAACGCATATCCCTGATCTGCCTGGAGAAAAAGGATCTGGAAGTATGCGATGCCCGACCCAATGAGGTAGATGGTATTGTGGATCATCTGATTTCTTTAAAGGGTTGTGTTGTGGGAGTTTTGATCCGAGAGGAATCTGGCGAGATCGTTAAGGTGAATCTTCGCTCCCGGGGGTCGGTCAAAGCCAACAAGATCGCTGAGGTTCTCGGTGGGGGGGGGCATCCCAACGCTGCCGGTTATCTGACCAGAAGATCTTTGTCTGAGGCTCGGGAGAGAGCTCTTCTGGAAATAAAAAAATGGTTATGAGAGAGGCTCGCCAGGGCTCATTGCATCGGCCTCGGTCGGATCTGCGCGGACTGCTGAATATAGATAAACCCATCAAGTGGACATCCCACGACGTGGTGGCTAAACTTCGCAGAGTTTTAGGAGTTAAGAAACTAGGACACACGGGTACCCTCGATCCCATGGCAACCGGGGTGTTGGTGCTATGTGTGGGCGGGGCCACAAAAATAGCCCGTTTTCTGATGTGTCTGGACAAAGAATACCTGGCTACCATGAGATTGGGTGGGGAGAGCGACACCCTGGATGCGGAGGGGCGCATTAGCATATCTGAAGACTCCCCGGATGTCTCCAGCGAAGATCTGCACAGGATATGTAATAATTTCATTGGTACCCAGGATCAGATTCCGCCCATGTTCTCCGCAGTCAAGTACCAAGGTCAGCCCCTCTATAAACTGGCTCGTAGAGGGGAAACGGTTGTGCGCCAAGCAAAGCAGATTAATATACGATCTCTGGAAATTTGCCATTATCAACCGCCCCGGGTCACCTTTCGGGTTACCTGTTCATCTGGGACCTATATCCGGGTCCTGGCGGCCGATATAGGAAAACAGTTGGGTTGTGGTGCATACCTCTTGGAGTTGAGAAGGACACGTCTTGGTCCCTTCCGTTGCCAGGATGCGTTGACCTTGGATTTAGCTGTGAGATTGGCTGAGCTGGGGCAATTAGGAGAGAGTATTTTACCGGTCAGTCAGGGACTGGAAGCATATCCGCGTCTGGTTGTTCACTCATGGGCGATATCAAGAGTTATTAAGGGGCAGCTATTGACCAAGGAGAGTTTCCGGGAAGTGGACTGCGGTATCAAAAAGGGCGATGAAGTGAGGATCGAGGATCCCAAGGGGAAACTTTTGGCCATGGCTCAAATGCTGATCCAATCCGATCAGTTTTCCATGCTCGCCCCCACAGATCTCATCTGTAAATCACTGCGGGTTTTGAACTGAGAGCGCAGCGATGCAAGTCCTTTCACCTTCATCAAAAGAGATCGCCGGGTTCAGGCGCCCGGTTTTAACGGTTGGTTCCTTCGATGGGGTGCACCTGGCTCACCAGGCCATCATTGAGGAAGTTGTTAAAAGAGCAGGAAAAGTGGGCGGGAAAAGTGTGCTGGTTACCTTTGAACCACACCCTCAGGTTTTTCTCGATCCCAAAACGGCGCCGTCTCTTCTGATGACTAAGAAAGAAAAGCTGGCCTTCTTGAGTCATCTGGGTCTTGACGCGGTGATCATCTTGCCCTTCACCCAGAAACTAGCCAGGATGCGGGCCAATGAATTCGTGGAAGAGATCCTGCACCGCAGACTGGGCGTATGGGAGATAGTCATCGGTCACGACCACGCCTTTGGTCGAGGTCGCCGGGGAAGGTTGAAGACCCTGGTGGAATTGGGTTCCCGTTTGAAATTTAAAGTGGATGCTATAAAGCCCATTAAGTACAGTGGCATACCCATTAGCAGCACGAGGATTCGTCAGCAGCTACTGATGGGGCGTGTGAGAGAAGCATCTGATATGTTGGGACATCCGTACAGCTTTACTGGCCGGATTGTCACCGGGGATGGCCGTGGCAGAAATTTGAATTATCCCACTGCCAACATGGAAATTCCTCCCAGGAAGCTGGTACCTGCCAACGGAGTCTACGCTGTGACATCTGATTTTGCATCGCCCGCCCTGCACGGGTTACTAAATGTGGGTATCCGTCCCACCTTTGGGGGTAAGGATCGGATGGTGGAGGTTCATTTTTTTGACTATCAAGGGTCTCTGTATGGTCACAAGATAAGCGTTAGGATCGTGGAGAAGATCAGAGATGAGCAGAAATTCGAAGACGGTGCTCGATTAAGCGAACAGATCAGAATAGATGAGCAAGTTGCTCGTCGCCTTTTGGCAAAAGATGAGAAGCTGGATTTTCACATTATGGAGGTGTAATAGCTATGCCGCAAAGCACGACCGCAAAAGAGAAGATCGTTAAAAAACATCGACGCCACGATAAAGATACCGGGTCGCCAGAGGTTCAGGTAGCTCTGCTCACGGACAGGATTAAGGAACTGACCGATCACTTTAAGTTACACAAGAAAGATCATCACTCCCGCCGGGGTTTACTTATTCTGGTGGGCAAGAGGCGTAGATTGCTCAATTATCTTATGTCTCTGGACATAGAGCGGTATCGGGCCTTGGTGAAGAAGCTCAATCTCAGGCGTTAATAGCTGCAGAATGAAGGGAAAGAAGCTTTTTTCAAGCGATATTCGAATAAAGTTAATTTTACATGTCACTTTGCATATCACATAGAGGTAAAAATAGTTATGATTAATAAAGTAGAAACTGAGATCGGTGGCAGAAACCTGATCATCGAAACCGGACGAGTCGCCAAACAAGCTCACGGAGCGGTTACGGTTCAATATGGCGAGACGGTTATTTTAGCTACGGCGGTTATCTCCAAAAAACCCAGAGATCAGGACTGGTTTCCTCTGTTCGTGGAATACCGTCATAAAGCCTATGCAGCGGGGAAAATACCCGGTGGTTTCTTCAAGCGAGAGGGACGGCCGGGGGAGAAGGAAGTTCTCAGCGCCAGGCTTGTAGATCGTCCTATTCGTCCCCTGTTTCCCAAAGGCTACATGAACGAAGTTCAGATCATTATCTCGATCCTCTCCGCGGACCAGGAGAACGACGCGGACGTTCTGGGAATGATAGGCGCATCCACAGCCCTGTGTCTATCCGGTTGCCCCTTCCAGGGGCCTATAGGAGTGGTGCGCATCGGCAGGATCGAGGGCGAGTACATCGTAAACCCCACTTTTTCAATGTTGGAAAACAGCGATCTCGACATCGTCATCTCCGGAACGGCGGACTCCGTCAGTATGATCGAGGGCAAGGCCAAAGAGGTATCCGAGAAAGCTGTTCTGGGAGCTGTCGAGGCTGGCCGCACCACGTTGGACAAGGTCATCCAACTCCAGGAAGATCTGGTATCCATCTGCGGCAAGCCCAAGCAGACATTTGAGATCGCACCGGTGGACCAGGAGCTCATAGCGGCGGTGAACGAGCGGGCTGGCGCGGAGATGCCCCGGATTAACACCCCGACGGATAAGGATGAACGTCAGGCAGCATTAACAAGTCTGGTGGATGATACCATTGAAGCACTCTCCGAGAAATTCCCGGAACAGGAGAAGGCGATTAAAGCTGCCATCGAAGAGTTGGAAAAAGCTGACATGCGCCAGATGATTATAGAGAGGGGCCAGCGCATAGATGGCCGCAAGCTGGATGAGGTGCGTCCTATCTCCTGCGAGGTGTCCTTTTTGCCTCGTACCCACGGTTCATCTCTGTTTAGCAGAGGGCAGACCCAGAGCTTGGCCGTGATCACCTTGGGAACGAAGATGGATGAGCAGAAAATAGATGGTCTTGAGGGCGAGTCCTGGAAAAGCTACATGCTGCACTACAACTTTCCTCCCTTCAGCGTCGGGGAGGTACGTCCTATCCGTGGTCCCGGGCGGCGTGAGATCGGTCACGGGGTTCTGGCCGAGAAGGCCATCGAGCCTGTGGTTCCTGTCGATGAGGCCTTTCCATACACAATTCGAATCGTTTCGGATATTCTAGAGTCAAACGGTTCCTCATCCATGGCCACCGTTTGCGCCGGTTCACTGGCGCTCATGGACGCCGGTGTGCCGGTAAAAACAGCAGTGGCCGGTGTGGCCATTGGGTTGATAAGAGAGGAAGATCGCGTTGCCCTGTTGACCGATATTCTGGGAGTGGAGGATCATCTGGGAGACATGGACATGAAGGTCACCGGAACCTCCGACGGCATCACCGCCATCCAGATGGATCTGAAGGTCAAAGGTATTTCCCTGGAGGTTTTAGAACAGGCCTTTGAGCGTGCTCGGCAGGGAAGGCTGACTATTCTGGACGTCATGAACAAGACGCTCTCAGCTCCTCGTTCTGAGCTTTCCGAGTATGCTCCCAGAATCCTCACCCTGCAGATTGACCCGGAGAAAATCGGCGCTGTTATCGGCCCAGGGGGTAAAATCATCCGCAAGATCACCGAGGAAACAGGAGCAAAGATAGACATCGATGACGACGGCACCATCACCATTGCTTCCACAGATGCAGAGGGTGGTCCGCGGGCCCTGGAAATCATCAAGGAGCTGACGGCGGATGTGGAAATTGGCCAGGTTTATAAAGGCAAGGTCAAGAAGATAATGGGATTTGGCGCTTTCGTAGAAATTTTACCTGGAAAGGAAGGACTGGTCCACATCTCTCAGCTGGAGCATCACCGAGTGGCTAAAGTGGAGGATGTGGTCAATTTGGGCGACGAGATTCAGGTTAAGGTTCTGGACATCGATGATCAGGGTAAGATCCGATTGAGCAGAAAGGCGCTTTTGGCCGGAGGCCAGGAAAGATCAAGGTCCGACTCAGAACGCCGGCCGCCATCGAGGCGCAGGCCGATGCCGAAGCGCTAACCTCCATATTCATGAATTCCTCCTACCAGAAATCCATTCTTTCGAATGGACTCCGAATTGTCACCGAACATGTCCCGCATGTGCGCTCGGTCTGTATGGGTGTGTGGGTAGAGGTGGGTTCAAGGGATGAGAGCCCTCAGACCAGAGGCATCTTCCACTTCATCGAACATATGCTCTTCAAGGGTACCAAGCACAGGAGCGCTCGCCAGATTGCTGAGTCGCTCGAGTCTGTAGGTGGGGGCCTGAACGGCTTCACCAGTCGGGAGAAAACCTGTTATCTGGCGCGTATTTTGGACGAACATCTGCCGCTGGCAGTTGACGTTCTGTGCGATCTGGTTCAAAACCCCCGCTTTGATCCTCAGCAGCTGGAGAGGGAAAAGCTTGTGGTAGAGGATGAGATCAGAGATCTGGAAGATTCGCCCGCAGATTACATCGACGAGCGGATCACAACCTGCGTATGGCGGCGAAACGCTCTGGGATTTCCCATAATGGGAAGTCCGGAGACGGTGGCACGTTTCACCCCGGAAATGCTGCGTGCTCAGCTGGCCAGTTGCTACACGTCAGAAAATATAGTGGTGAGCGCAGCCGGGAATTTGGATCATCAGGAGTTGGTGAAAGAGGTGGAGAAGGCTTTTTCTTTTCCCACTGGCTCCTCTAATGTGAGCCGGCGAAACAGCGTCTTTGATTCAACAGGTCAATTGGAAGTTCTCCCCCGGGAAATCAAGCAGCTTCACCTGTGCTTGGGAGGATTAGCTTATCCATACGCGCACCCTGGCAAGTACGCTCTTCTGATCCTGAACACAGTGCTCGGCGACGGTATGAGCTCACGTCTTTTTCAGAACGTGAGGGAGAAAAGGGGGCTCGCCTATGCCGTATACTCCAGCCTTGATTTGGCCAGCGACACAGGTTTTTTTCAAATCTACTTGGCCACAGATCCTGGAAAATCACGCCAGGCCTTTGCGGCCGTTATCCAGGAACTGGACTTGATCAGAGAGAGGGGATTGCGGAAGGAAGAGCTGAATCATGCCAAAGCTCAGCTAAAGGGAAGGCTGATGCTCGGGTTGGAGAGTATGGGCGCGAGGATGACTCGTTTAGCTCAACAGGAAATATTACTGGGCGCTTCCATGAGTCTGGATGAGACCCAGGAGCGCATCGATGCGGTTTCAGCAGAGCAGGTCCAGAAGGTTGCCCAAGAGCTTTTCCGGCGCAGAAGGCTTTCCATGGTGGCCATAGGGCCGATCCAAAAGGATCTTTTCAGGGCGGAGGATCTTTATAACTGTTCCTGCTAGAACTTTTGAACAGAGGTGAAAGCAATGCCGAGGGCAGCATTTTACACCCTGGGTTGTAAGCTCAACCAATATGAGACCGAGGCGATACGCCGGCAGTTTGAGGAAGGAGGCTATAGCATTGTAGATTTCCATCAGCAGGCTGACGTCTACGTGATCAACACCTGTACCGTGACCAACAGGAGCGATGTTCGCTCGCGACAGATGGTTCGAAATGCGGCAAGACGTGATGGAAAGTGCCTGGTAATTGTCACCGGCTGCTATGCCCAGCGTGCCCCGCAGCAGCTTCTCGAAATCCCTGGAGTTGATCTGGTTCTGGGAAATGTGGAGAAGACAAGGGTGCTGGAGTTCGTGAATAGCAGAAAACAGCGTGGAGCTTACGTTTCCCCACTGTCTCATCAATTGGAATTTTGCGAGATGGAAGTCTCGGGTTTTGCCTGCCACACCAGGGCTTTTCTAAAGATACAGGATGGATGCGATGGCCAATGCGTTTATTGTGTGGTTCCTTCGGTCAGGGGACGAAGCCGCAGTCGAAGATTCGTCTCTGTTACCGCCCAGGTGGATGGTTTTATCCGCGCTGGATACAGGGAGCTGGTGCTCACCGGAGTCAATCTGGGGCGTTATCGCGATCCCCAGCGCTCGGAGGTGGATCTCACGTACCTGCTAAGGTGGCTAGAAGACCGCCAGGATCTGGGTAGGGTGAGATTGAGTTCCATCGAACCAACTGATTTTAGCGATCAGCTTATACGCTTTCTGAGATGTTCCAAGAAGGTATGTCGGCATCTGCATATTCCCATGCAGAGCGGTGACGATCAGATTCTACAAGCCATGGGCCGTCCATACAGCTCCGCTGATTATGCCCGACTGATAGACAAATTAGCCGGTGAAATACCAGAAATAGCCATCGGTACCGACGTAATCGTGGGTTTTCCAGGAGAATCAGAAGAGCAGTTCTGGACCACACACCGACTACTACGAGATTTGCCCATATGTCGTTTTCACGTCTTCAATTACTCGCGGCGGGAAGGTACCATTGCTGCCAGCATGCCTGATCAGGTTGCTGCGCATGTGCGGCGGGAGAGAAGCAGGTTGTTGCGAGATCTTTCCAGTGTAAAGTCCAAGGCATTTCGACGTTCTTTCATAGGTAAACAGTTGACAGTTCTTTTGGAGCATCGCCGGGAGAGAAGCACGGGGTTGCTGACCGGATTATCTGACAACTATATCAGGGTTTTAACCGAGGGTTCTGACCAGCAAATGAACAGGCTGGTACCGCTTAGGATTTTTGAGGTGGATGAGGAGAGGGCATGGGGGCAAGCTGTGTGAACAGGAGAAAGCGGATGACCCGTTTGCCGAATAGAGGGACTTACTATATAGAGGTCTACGGTTGCCAGATGAACTTTTACGATGCCGATCTGCTGGCCAGCATTTTAGATGGCGCTGGATACAGGCCTGCGAAAGTCGTGCAGGAAGCGGATGTGATTCTGGTGAATACCTGCAGTGTGCGAGA
>DAOVRJ010000018.1 GCA_030628225.1 Candidatus Zixiibacteriota bacterium
CTTTTACTCCGATAGCGCTAAATTGTGCCGTCATCCTGGCGGTGATTATCTATGCTGACCGTTTAGGTCCTCTTGGGATTGTCCTTGGGTTTCTCGTGGGGGGTACACTTCAATTTCTTATCCTTTCAAGAGTTTTCCGCATTTATCGGTTTTCTTTTAGGGACAAATTGCACATCGCGGAACCAGCGATGAGGAAAGTTTTTCATTTAGGAGTTTTCATTTTTCTGGTGCAGGCCACCTGGGGATCTTATTTGGTGGTGGATCGTATTTTAGCCTCTTCTCTTCTCAAAGGCAGTATCTCAGCCCTCGCTTTTGCAGACAGACTCATACAGCTTCCCGTAGGAGTTTTTGTTTTGGCCCTAAGTATAGCCGTTCTTCCCCGGATGTCTATCTCTGTGGCCCAGAAGGACTATCGGCGGGTAGAACGGATCTGTTCTGCGGGCCTAAGACTGCTTCTGTTCGTCATCGTCCCGATTAGCATACTATTTTGCATTATGCGCTTCCCTTTGATCAGGGTTCTCTATCAACGCGGTTCTTTTGATGCCAACGCCACGAGATTGACCGCAGGACCACTACTGGCTTATTCCCTGGGACTTTGTGCATTTTCCGGGCAAATTTTCATCCTGCGAGTGTATTTCGCCTTTCAAGACACAGTTACTCCTATTTTAACAGGTTTAATATCTCTGGGAATAAAAATCGTTCTCAGTCTCGTTTTAGTGAGAATATTCGCAGTTACCGGTATTGCCCTGGCCACTTCTATTGCGGCTTCAGTTAACACTGCCCTTCTCGCACTGATGCTGGTAAAAAAAGGTCATGTAACGAAAGTATTTGACAGGTGGCGTAGCCTCGAAAAGTTGTCTTTGGGGTGGTTGCTTTTAGGAGTGGTCAGCTTTTTCGTTTTTCGATCATTCGGTCATTTGTCAGTTTCCCCACAATATTTAGCGGATATCATTCAGATCGCGGGGACGGTGATTTTGGGCAGTCTCGTTTATATAGGAACAATGGCTCTTCTTCGAGCTGAAGAGATCGCGAGAATTAAAGAAGCTCTTTGGTCTAGAAGCATATTCCGGACATCACCAAGGAACAATCCCTAGAAACTTTATTTGCTGATGGTTCAATTTCTGACAACAATATGCTTGCCAAGGAATTGGCAGAGGAAAGTACCTTCCTATTGGGTTTGGGGTTTTCTAAGCCTTGAGGCGGGACTACTTACTATCTTCGGCCTGGCTGGTGCAAAGTATGCGTTGCTGATTCTCATCGGTGCAGCCGCCCTTTTCATTTGTTTTGCGGGCAGAGTATCGGTTATATGGGCTCTCATCGTGGTTTCCCCTGTGGTGTTTCTGGAGGGCATCTCCCTGGGGGCTATAAGAGCTGGCAAGTGGGCCTTCGTTATCTTCATCGTCCTCTTATGGTTCCTCGGGAAAGCCATGAGGGGTGAGAAGATCTTCATCCCCAGCACGTCGGTTAACTATTTTATAATCGGATTTGTGTCATGGGGGGTCCTCATCTCGCTGAATGCTCTAGACCCCATAGAAAGTTTTATAAACTTGTTGAGGATGAGCAGTTTTTTTGGGCTGTTTTATGTGTTTGTGGATGTCTTACAAAGCCGAGAGGGCATCAGGAAAACGGTGGGAGTGTGGATTGGGACGGGGATTTTTCTGTCTATGTTGGGGATTTTCCAATATCGACTCTCCATGATACGCTACGGTATTGGACAAAGAGTCTGGGCGACGTTCGAGAATCCCAACAATCTGGGAATCTTCCTGTTCTTGTTGTTACCTGTGGCGCTGAGTTTATTTTTTCTTCGAGGCAAGCTGATGAAGAAAATTGCTTTGGGTATCGTCATTCTTTTATTTCTATTGTGTCTGTTATGGACAGGGTCACGCTCTTCATGGCTTGCTACGTACATCGCTTTTGTGGCATTCGGGATTATTGCCAAGAAAAGACGTTTTACCCTGTTGCTTATTGCGCTCGGAGCGATTTTGGGCTTAGCGGTCTCTTATTCATTGTTGAGAGGAGAGCTATCTTCTCTGTTGAGAATAGGGCGAGGTCTTGCCTTTCGGCCGATTTTGTGGGATATCTCTTGGCGGATCTTCTTAGATCATCCCCTGTTTGGTGTGGGTTTCGGATGTATTCCCATTGTTTTTCAGAGCTACTACCCGGTGAGTATCCTCTCACTCTACAAATTGCTCTCCCCCGCGGCAGGCAGCCCGCATAATCTTTTTCTGCAGATTGGTGCGGAGATGGGAATTATGGGAATTTTACTCCTCTTGGGATTTTTTACAGCCTATTTTTTGGAGTTGAGAGAGGGGTTAAAGAGAACCCGCGACAAGTATTACCAGGCCCTTGTGATGGCGTTTTTGGCGACTCTTCCAGGGCTTTTCGTTCACTCCTTTTTTGAACTTTCGGGCGTCATCGGCCCCGGTTCCTATACGGTGTTCTTTTGGCTCTCGGTGGCTCTTCTACAGGCCATTAAGAGAATGGAAGGCAGAACCAGCCCATCGGAAAAATGTCTTGACACAGCTGGATGATATCATGTAAATTTGATTTATTGAGCCCTCGAACATGAACTTAATTCTTAGTTTGCTTCATGGTCTTGCTGCTTGTGATCGTCGGGGGTGCGTATTGTCAGTCGGAATCCACCACACAATGGCCTAACTAACGTGAAAATATGCTATTTAGCTGATGGAAAAAGCATTCATACCCAAAAATGGGTTAGATTTTTTGCGAATCGAAGGTGTGAAGTTCATTTAATATCTTTCCAAAGTGCAGACATCTCGAATATCGTTTTTCATCCAATAAAGATATCTTTTTCTCTTCAAATAAGTCCATCTGCGCCTTCATACACAAAAATTGGCTATTTATTTTACCTTAACACAGTAAAGCGCATCATCCGCAGCATTGCTCCTGATGTCCTTCACGCCCACTGGGCCACCTCTTATGGATTGCTGGGGGCATTTTCTGGCTGCCATCCTTTCGTTTTATCTACGTGGGGCAGCGATGTTTTTGATTTTCCCCATAAGTCTTATTGGCACAAGAAAATACTTGAATATACGATTAACAGAGCGGATTATCTTACAGCCACCAGCCGAATGCTGGCCGAGGAGACTCGCAAGCATCTACGAAAAAAAAAGATAGTCCATACGATACCATTTGGTGTAGACATAGCTCGATTCAGCCCCAAGGCGCCAAAGGTCCAACAAGACTTCACCGTTGGTATTGTGAAGAAGTTGGAAAGAAAATATGGTATCGATTATTTAATCAAGGCATTTGCAAAACTCTTTCGCGCCAACCGCAAAGCGAAACTGTTGATCGTCGGAGATGGATCTGAAGAGTCGACGCTTAAAAAGTTATGCAAGTCGCTGGATGTGGACCGTAATGTCCGTTTTATAGGTTTTGTGGAAAACGAACAGGTGCCGGACTATCTGAGCCAGATGGATATTTTCGTGGTCCCTTCAATTATGTCTTCGGAGACCTTTGGTGTCGCCGCAGTAGAAGCTGCTGCTTGCAAATTGCCGGTAATCGCTTCCAATATTGGGGGACTTCCGGAGGTCGTGATCGATGGAGAGACGGGGTTCTTGGTGCCATCGAAAGATCCGAACGCTATCGCGGAAAAAATGGTATTGCTTATGCAGGAGATTGAATTGAGAAAAAGAATGGGTGAGGCGGCTAGACGGTTCGTCGAACAAAACTATGTCTGGGAAGAGAATGCTAAGGAGATGGAAAGGTTATATTTGCGCGCTGCCAAGAAACGCGGTTGAACCTGGGCACCAGAGTGCCAGCTTGTCTTTGTTTCGCGTAACCATTGGTAAAGATAGGAGTCTTTTAATTGAGAATACTTTTCATCACCCAATATTTTCCCCCGGAGGTGGGCGCCGCCGCCTCAAGGGTTCAGGATATTACCGAAGAGCTGTCTGGTCTCGGGCATGATGTAACTGTGGTAACGGAGATTCCCAATTATCCTACAGGGATAATCCATGAGAGGTATCGGTTTAAGCTGTTTCACAAGGAGAGAGTCAACGGCATCAAAATTATCAGAACGTTTGTCTTGGCCTCCGGGCGCAGGTCTTTTCTGCAGAGGATGTTGCTATACATCTCTTTTATGGTTTCTGCAATATTTGGATCCTTGTTTCTGAACGGAATTGACGTCGTGGTGGCCACATCACCTCCGCTTTTCGTGGGTTTTTCCGGATTCGTGATCGCTCGTTTAAAAGGGGCCAGATTCGTCTTTGACGTTCGCGATCTCTGGCCGGAGTCCGCCATCGCCCTTGGCGAACTGAGCAGCAAACGCCTCAGGAAGCTATCTGTTAGCTTGGAGCAGTTTCTTTACAGGAAAGCGAAGAAAATAACAGTGGCCGTTCCTGGTTTTCGGGAAAAAATAGCCGGGAATTCGATAAAACCAGATAAAATACGGTCGATCACGAATGTCGTTGATGTAGAGAAGTTTACCCCTCATCCTGACAAGCAAGTTTTCAGAAGAGAATTTGGCTGGAAAGATCAGTTCATCGTTTTATTCTCAGGAAATCACGGTCTCGCCCAGGGTCTCAGCACGATCATGGAGGCGGCGAATCTGTTGAAAGACCGGGAAGAAATTTTGTTTGTTTTCGTGGGAGAAGGGGTAGAAAAGCCTCATCTGGAGCATATTAAAAAGGATCTTCTACTAAATCAGGTATTTTTCGTTAATGAGCAGCCCAGGGAGCGGATGTCTTCCTTTATAAACATGTCAGATGTGTGCTTAGTTCCATTAAAAGATCTCAGTCTTTTCGATAATGCACTGCCGTCTAAAATGTTGGAATACATGTCTTGTGCTCGTCCCATTATTGGTTCCCTGCGAGGTGAGGCGAAAGCCCTCATAGAAAGAGCCGGGGCGGGTGTTGTGATAGATCCTGAAGATCCGCAGAAATTAGCTGAGGCTATTATCCGTCTTCATGATCAACCTGGGCTTCGCCAAAAACTGGGCAGATGCGGGCGTGAATTTGTGAGCAAACATTACTCCCGAGAACGGCGGGCAAAAACCTTTGAACGCATTTTGCTGGATATTTATCCGCACCAAGATATATCTTCAACGTAGTAGACATATTCCCATCTGTCCTTAAATTAGCAGATATCCCATGCACAAATTCCGCGAAAGAGCTTTTCTGATCTTAGCTGATATCGTCGCCCTGAACCTGGGCCTTTTCCTGATGTACTGGTTCAGGTTTCGATCCGGGGTGGCGCCGACAGTGGCCGATTTGTCGCCGGTCAGTTATCTGGTTCCGGCCCTGTGGATTACCATCTACTGGCTGATTATCTTCGCCTTTAACGGGCTGTACAAAACCTCCTGGGATGTCTCTCGAATCGACGAAGCTCTCTCCCTGTTCAAGGCCATCACCCTGGGCGTCCTCGTCATGGCGGTGGCCACCCTGGACCTCTCGGATCCATTTCCCATCTCTCGTCTGGTCGTTTTCGGCTACTGGCTGACCCTGCTCGTTCTTCTGAACATCTTTCGGCTCAGCTTAAGGGGTGTGGAGAAACATTTCCAGAGCCGCGGCTATGGGCGAAGGCGGGCGGTCATCGTCGGAGTTGCTGAGCGGGGGGAACTGCTTTTAGGGGAGCTCTGTGAGTATCGCGCTCTGGGATACGATATCTTGGGTTTTGTGGACGATGATCCGGCAAAGGCCGACAAAGAGATATTGGGCAAAAGGGTGCTGTGTTCAACGGCGGACCTGCCCCGCCTGATACGAGATCAGAGCATAGAGGAGGTGCTCATCGCCATCTCAAGCACCTCTCACCAGGCCATTTTGCGCATTATGAGCCTCTGCATAGGCACCAAGGTGGTTTTCAGAATCGTTCCCGATCTCTATGACATCGTCAGCGGACATAAAACCAGCCAGGTTTACGGATTTCCTCTGATACGGCTCTTCCCGGAGCCCATGGACATGGGACAGAGGTTTCTGAAGCGATTCTTCGACATCGTCTTCTCCCTGATCTTTCTGGTGGTTTTTTCGCCTCTGTGGGTTTTGGTGGCCGTGGCTATAAGGCTGAATACCAGAGGGCCGGTTTTATTCCGGCAGCAGAGGATCGGCAAGGGCGCCAGGCAGTTTGTTCTTTACAAGTATCGCTCCATGATTGAGGATGCCGAAAAGGAGACGGGACCCGTGTGGGCTCAGAAGGGCGATCGCCGGGTGACCGGAGTGGGTCGAGTGCTACGCCGGGCCAGGCTTGACGAGATCCCCCAGTTGATCAATGTCCTCAAGGGCGAGATGAGCCTGGTGGGGCCCCGTCCCGAGAGGCCGTATTTTGTGAGTAAGCTGATGCAGGAGATACCTCTGTATTCCCGTCGGCTGAACGTAAAACCAGGGCTCACCGGCTGGGCCCAGACGAGACACAACTACGATGCCTCCATCGATGACGTTCGGGAGAAAGTAAGGTACGACCTGTACTACATCGAGAACATGTCCCTGAGCCTGGATCTGAAGATCCTGGCGCGAACTATTCTGGTGACTCTCACCGGCTCCGGGGCACACTGAGCAGTGATGATGTGTCCAAGAATTTTGTCATAAAAAGGGGTATAACTTGCTAAAGGGGGTGAGGCGAATTATCGTTTAACTGGAGGTGTATGCGAGAAAGAGCAGAGATGAAAGGTGGGTAAACATCTATTTTAAGGAGGTTAAACCATGAGAACGGCCTTGGCGTTTTTTGTATTGGCTCTCTCCCTGATGCTGATCTGGGGTTGTGAGGAGACGATCACGGAGATCCTGACAGTGGAAAAGTCCGAGCTCAACCCGCCCCTGGGATTGCGAACCATCACCGGGGACGGCCAGGTGACCCTGCGCTGGTATGCCAGCAACTACGAGGAGGATTTTGGGGGTTACTTGATCTATCAAGCTACCGGTGATTATCTGGGGGTGGCTCCGGAGGAACTGCCCACCGCTTTTGTGGCCGTTGAGACTCTGGAGGTTTTTGGAAGCTCACCGCCCACGGTGCATACGATATTGGGCCTCACCAACGGGACCACCTACAGCTTTGCGCTGACGAGTATCGACGACAACCTCACCAAGGAAAGCTATCCCAGCAACATCGTGGCCGACACCCCACGGCCCTATGGCACAGCTAAGATCTATCAGCAGGAGGCCGACAGCCTATCCGGTTTTGACTTCAGCGCAGAGATCACTGTGCCATATAATGATGCCGATTGCGACATTTTCCTGGATGTCTACACCATCGGCGATAATCTTCACTTCTCCTTGACCAGCCCCGACCAGGCTAATTCTTCTCTGCGGACTACCGTGATCCAGGACATGGGATATACCGACAGCTTCGACGACATCGACATCTCCCCTATAACAGGCTGGGATCCCGATTACAGCGTGGATGTCCTGAACATGGAGGGCCACACCTTTGCCCTGAAAACGGAGGATACTAACTACATCAGACTCAGGATCTTGGACACCGGCGGCAGCCATCCGCAGCAGTGGGTCCAGTTCGAATACGGCTATCAGACCGTCCCCGGCGATCCCAATTTCAAGGTCATGCCCTGATGGAATAGATCTCATGAGTCATGAGCCCTTGGGAGGGCCGGTTCTCCGCGGGCCGGCCCTTTTTGGTGTGTGGTCCGCCGACTTCGCTTGACATTTGAGGACTTCTTTGGTATTTTATGACGTTAGGCATTTTATCATGTCAAGCGGAAAAGATGGAAGGAATATCCATGTTGGACTTGAAATTCGTTCGTCAGAATGCCGACCTGGTCAGAGAGGCCATCGCAAACAAGGGGGAGAAGGTTGATCTGAACCGGTTTCTGAGTCTGGATCAGGAGTACCGGGATCTGCTGGTGCGCGGAGATCGCCTGAAGCATGAGCGCAATGTGGTCTCCAAACAGATCGGGGCTTTGCCGGGCAAGGACCAGGAGGCCGGGGAGCAGATGGCCAAAATGAGGGAGGTTTCCCGGCAGATCAAGGATCTGGACACGCGAGGCAAGGTTCTGGAAGGCGAAATTCAGCAGATTGCCATGGCCATCCCCAATATACCCCACTCGTCGGTGCCCATTGGCCGGGACGATGGGGATAACGTGGAGATCAAACGTTGGGGAGAGCTGCCCCAATTTGATTTTCAACCGCTGCCCCACTGGGAAATCGGCGAGCGACTGGACATATTGGATCTGAAAGCCTCTTCTAAGATCAGCGGTTCGGGTTTCATCCTCTTCAAGGGACTGGGCGCCTTGCTGGAAAGGGCATTGATTTCTTTCATGCTCGACCTGCACACCAGGGAACACGGTTACCTGGAAGTGGCGCCGCCTTTCTTGGTCAACCGGAAGTCCATGGAAGGCACCGGCCAGATTCCCAAGCTCAGCGAAGACATGTACCTCTGTGAACAGGATGATCTTTTTTTGATTCCCACGGCTGAGGTGCCCCTGACCAATATCCATCGGGAGGATATCCTCCGAGGTGATGATCTTCCCCAGAATTATGTGGCGTATACTGCCTGTTTTCGCCGTGAGGCCGGATCCTACGGGAAGGATACCAGGGGAATCACCAGGGTTCACCAGTTCGACAAAGTGGAGCTGGTCAAGTTCGTTCGGCCAGAACGATCCTATGATGAACTGGAAAACCTCCTGGGTCATGCCGAAAAAGTCTTGCAACTGCTGAATTTGCCTTATCGAATAAGGGTTCTTTGCACCGGCGATCTCAGCTTTGCCGCGGCCAAGTGTTATGATATCGAGGTCTGGGCCGCCGGACAGGATAAGTTTCTGGAGGTCTCCTCTTGCAGCAACTTCGGAGATTTTCAGGCGCGCCGCAGCGGCATCCGCTTTCGGGAAACTCCCGGAGCCAGGTCCGAATACGTACACACTCTTAACGGCTCAGGGGTGGCCCTGCCCAGGACGGTCATCGCCATCCTGGAGAACTGCCAGACCGCATCAGGAGATGTGCTCATTCCTGAGGTCCTGCGTCCATATATGCGAGATTTGAAAAGGATCGAGTGAAATGATGGCCTTCAGGGAAAAAGGGAGCCGTTCTTATCAAGCCTATAGGTTTTCCTGGTTTTTTAGGGGATTTCTGTTTTTGGGCGGCATGGCTCTCATTTTTCTTTTTCTTCTGTACACTCAGAGCTTGATGGCCAAGCTCAAGGAGAATGCCACCAGCGTTTCCAATGCCTATGCCAAGCTTCTGGCCGTGGCCACCTATTCAAACACAGCGGGTCCAGAGCTCAACGTGATCTTCGAGGAGGTGATTCGCAAAACGGATTTCCCCATCATCCTGACAGATCCCGATGGAATTCCGCAGGTGTGGAAGCATGTACCTGTCTCCTGGGATGATGAAACCCCCCAGGCAAGAGCCAGGTTGCTGAAGCTGGCCCAGAAGCTTGACCGGCAAAACGACCCCATTCCCCTGCAGACCGGGTCCGAGGATCAGATTATCGGGTACCTGCACTATGGAGAGTCCCAGCTGATCAGGCGGTTAGGGTGGTTGCCCTATGTAGAGGTGGTGGTGGCCATTTGTTTTGTGCTTATTGGGGTCTATGGTTTTCAGAACATCAAGAAAAGTGAGCAGCGCTACATCTGGGTGGGTATGGCCAAGGAGACAGCTCATCAGTTTGGCACTCCGCTGTCATCGCTTATGGGCTGGCTGGAGTTGATGAAGGACCAGGTGGACAGGAACCACCAGAAAATGGATCCTGAAGGTTACGAGAAATTCGACTCCATGGTGCTCGAGATGAAGGGTGAGGTGGATCGTTTGAGCAAGATCGCCTCCCGTTTTGGTAAGATCGGGTCTACACCGGAGCTGGAAAGGACAGATATTGTTCCTGTTCTCACCAGCGCTGTGGCATATATTCGCCGACGCCTGCCCCGGATGGAGAGGGAGATCAAGATTATAGAGACCTATGAAAAAGTGCCCCTGGTAGCCATCAACAAAGATCTTATGATCTGGGTAGTGGAGAATTTGATCAAGAACTCTCTGGATGCCATCGCCGAGCGCTATAGCGTTATCAGGATAGTGATTGAGAAAGACCGTTCCGGCAAATGCGTCAATATTCTGATCAAGGATCAGGGTCGGGGAATCAGCCCTAAGGAACAAAAGAGGATCTTTCTTCCCGGGTACACCACTAAAAAGAGAGGATGGGGATTGGGGCTCACCCTGGCTAAAAGAATTGTGGAGGAATATCATCGGGGAAAGTTGTACCTGGCCGAAAGCAAACCCAAGCAGGGATCCACTTTTGTTATCTCGCTGCCCGTTGCCTGAGCAAGGAGTGATCTGGCCATGGAGGAGAAGAAAAAGCTTCTTTGGGTCGATGACGAGATCGATCTGTTGAAATCGCACATCATCTTCCTGGAGGGTCGGGGCTACACTGTGGTGCCCGTCTCCAACGGGGACGACGCCATCTCCCTGATTCAGAAGGGCCATTTTGATATCGTTCTGCTGGACGAGATGATGGCCGGCAGGGATGGTCTTTCCACCTTGGAGGGGATTAAGGAGGTGGAGCCCAATGTGCCGGTGGTGATGGTCACCAAGAGCGAGGAAGAGACGTTGATGAATGAGGCCATCGGCCACCGTATCGACGATTACCTGACCAAGCCGGTCAACCCCAGCCAGATTTTGTCTGCCTGCAAACGGCTCTTGGAATCCCGCAAGATTCAGGAGCAGCAGGTGGCCAAGGATTATGTCGCGGAGTTCAACCGGCTGAGAGCTCAAATGGCCACCGGCCAGATGAGTTGGCGGGAGTGGATAGATGTGCACAAGAGTTTGTCTGAGTGGGATCTGCTCCTGGACCGCTTTCCCGACGTGGGCCTGAAGCAAACTCAAGAGGATCAGAAGAAGGAGTGCAATCACGCCTTTGCTAAATACGTCGCGGAGAATTATCGCCATTGGATCGGGGAAAAAGATCCCCCTGTGCTCTCGGTGGATGTGGTCGCCGAGCATCTCTACCCGCTATTGCTGGCCAAGAAACATGTATTCTTCGTGGTCATCGACTGCATGCGTTTGGATCAGTGGCTGGCCATTGAGGCCATTTTAGCCGACTACTATGACATCACCAAACACTACTATTACTCCATTTTACCCACCGCCACGCCCTATTCCAGAAATGCACTGTTCAGCGGGCTATACCCCGGGGAAATTGCCAAAAGCTATCCGGATCTGTGGAGGCCGGGCACGGCTGACGACCAGAGTAAGAACCGGCATGAGCGACAGTTGCTGGATCGACAGCTTAAGAAGATGGGTTTGAGTCTGTATCCGGAGCCCAAATATGTCAAGGTGCTGGACGTGAAGGAAGCTGCCAACGTCCACAGGAAACTCTCCGCTTACTACGAGATCCCCCTGGTCTCCATGGTGTTCAATTTTTTGGACATTCTGGCCCACGGCCGGTCCGAATCGGAGATTTTGCAGGAGATCGCTCCGGATGAATCGGCCTTTCGATCTCTGATGCGGTCCTGGTTTTTACACTCCCACCTGTTTGAAATTCTTAAAGCCCTTTCCAAGCGCGACGTGACTGTGGTGGTGACCACTGACCACGGGAGTGTGCTGTGCACCAGGGGAACGAAGGCCTTCGGCAAGAAGGATACCTCCACCAACCTGCGATACAAGTACGGTAATAACCTTCGCTGTGATACCAAACAGGCTCTGTTGATTAAAAAACCAGAGGATTATAAGCTGCCCGCTTACAGTTTCAACACCACCTACATCATCGCTGAAGAGGACTTTTATTTCGTCTATCCCACAAAGTTTCACGAGTATCAACGCCAGTACAGGAATAGTTTTCAGCATGGGGGCATCTCTTTAGAGGAGATGATACTCCCGGTGGCAGTGATGAGGCCCAAGTAGATGAATGGGTCGGAACCTTCTGAGGTGGAGACCAACAGCGTCGAGGAGACCAGGGCCCTGGGCGAGCGGTTGGGGAGGCAGTTAAATCGGGGGGATGTGGTGGCGCTGATGGGTGATTTGGGCAGTGGCAAGACATCCCTGATTCAGGGGATCTGTCGCGGACTGGGGGTGAAGGGTGTGGTCAACAGCCCCAGCTACACCATCGTCAACGAATACGCGGGCCGCTGTTCCGTGTATCATCTGGATTTTTACCGCCTGCATGGCCGGGATGACCTCCTGTCTCTGGGCTACGAAGAGTATTTTTACGGGGATGGGATCTGCCTCATCGAGTGGGCGGAGAGAGCTGCCGATCTGTTGCCTGCCCAGCGGGTTGAGGTGCATTTGATAAGGGGCAGGGGCACGCGGAGAACCATCGCCATCAGGAGGATGGGCGAGAATGAGGGTTCTGGCAGTGGAGACGGCCACTCCTCTGGGCTCAGTAAGCCTGGTGGATGAGGATGGCGTAATTTTAGAGCGTGAATCAGGGGCGGTGAGCGCCCACTCGACCTGGCTTCTGCCGGCCATTCGTGATTTGCTGGCCACAGCCCGGCTGTCCCTGGAAGAGGTGACCGGCTTCGCCGTATCAGCGGGTCCGGGATCTTTCACCGGTCTGCGCATCGGCATGAGCACCGTCAAAGGGTTGGCATTGGCCACGGGGAAGCCGATGGTCGCAGTGCCCACTCTGGACGCTCTGGCGGAGATGATCCCCTTCTGTCGCCATCTGGTCTGCCCCATTCTGGATGCCCGAAAAAAAGAGGTTTATGCGGCCCTGTACCGTCACCTGCCAAGAGGGGGTGTTCGCCGGCAGGGTGACTATCTCGTTCTGGCGCCCCGCGATCTGGCCTGCATGATTACCGGGAAGGTTCTTTTTCTGGGCACAGGGGTCGATCTTTACAGAGATCTGATGATGGAGCTTCTGGGGAAGAAGGCTCTCTTTGCCTCAGCCCACTTCCGGCATCCGCGGGCTTCTGCTGTTGGTCGACTGGGCTTGCGTCGGCTGGCCCGGGGTCAAGCAGACGATTTGGACCGCTTGGAGCCGCTGTACGTGCGGCCATCGCAGGCGGAGTTGATCAGGAAAGGTCGCTTGAAAGGATGAAATCGAGACGAAATAGAGAGCTGGTCCTGCGGCCCATGCGGGAGTCGGACCTGGATCAGGTATTAGCCATAGAAGCAGCTTGTTTCTCCAATCCCTGGTTGAGAACGAGCTTTCTGTTCGATCTCTATTCGGAGGATTCCTGCTGTATGGTTGCCCGACTGGGCAACGAAGTGCTGGGATTTATCATCGGGTGGTTCGTTCTGGGCGAGCTGCATGTTCTCAACCTTGCTGTTGGTTCCCAGTACCGGCGAAGGGGGGTGGGTGAGGGGCTGCTGAAATTTCTCCTGGGCAGGGCAGAAAAGCGGGGTTGCCGGCGGGCGACTCTGGAGTTGCGGGGCTCTAATGAGGCAGCCCTGAACCTATATGAGAAGTACGGATTCCGGCCAATGGCCATCAGAAGAGCTTACTATCAGCAACCGGTGGAGGACGCCGTGTTGATGTTGATGGATTTCCGCGCCGGTTCAAGAAGAGATCCGGCCGGCATGGAGGTTCAAGATGGAATGGTTTCAGAAGGTTAAGCGCGGCCTTAAGATCCAGAAAAAGAAGGATATCCCCGATGGCCTGTGGATAAAATGCGAGAGTTGCGGGGAGATCATCTACAAAAATGAGCTGGAGAGAAATTGCTGGGTTTGCTCCAAATGCCAGTATCACTTCCGGATCAACAGCGCCCAGTATGTGCAGGTTCTCATGGATGATGGCCAGCTGATGGAGCTCGATCCTGATCTTACCTCGACCGATCCGCTGAAGTTCAAGGATACCAAGAAATACTCCGATCGGATAAAAGCGGCCGTGCAGAAGAACAAGATGAAGGCGGCGGTGCGGGTGGGCGCCGGCAAGATCGCCGGGCGGCCGTTGGTGGCAGCCTTTCTCGATTTCAGTTTCCTGGGTGGCAGTATGGGCTCGGTGGTGGGAGAGAAGATTGCCCGGGGTATACGCCATGCCATCGAGAAACGATGCCCGATAGTGATTCTGTCCAGCTCCGGGGGCGCCCGGATGCAGGAGGGGATACTTTCCCTGATGCAGATGGCCAAAACCGCGGCTTTCTTGGGCCAGCTCTCCGATGCCGGGCTGCCGTACATCTCCATCCTCACCCATCCGACTACTGGCGGAGTCTCGGCCAGCTTTGCCATGTTGGGCGACGTGAACATCGCCGAGCCGGGAGCCCTCATCGGATTTGCCGGGCCCCGGGTCATCGAGCAGACCATCGGCCAGGAGCTGCCCGAGGGGTTCCAGCGCACAGAGTTCCTGATGGAGCACGGCTTTGTGGATATCATCGTGCCCCGCAGTGAGCTAAAGGAGAAAATAGCTACCCTATTGGAGTTTCTCTGGGATGAGCAAGCCTGAGATGAAGGGCCGCGTTTCGCCAACATACCAGAGTGTTCTCCAGGAGCTTTACGGCCTGGGCAAATTCGGGATCAAGCTGGGGTTGCACAACGTCTTCTCCCTCCTGAAAAGCCTGGACGATCCGCACCACACATTCCCCTCTATTCACTTGGCTGGCAGCAACGGAAAGGGCTCCACGGCAGCCTGCCTGGCGGCGGTCCTTCAGGCCGCCGGTTTCCGCGTTGGTCTGTATACCTCCCCACATCTGGTAGATTTTCGGGAACGCATACGGGTGGATGGAAAGCTCATCTCCCCCGGGGGAGTGGTCCGTCTCTGGAAACAGGTCCGGCCCCGGGTCAGGGAGCTGAGGGCCACCTATTTCGAGGCCGTCACCGCCATGGCCTTCGAGCACTTCCGGGCCAGGAAGGTCGATGTCGCCGTGGTGGAGGTGGGTCTGGGTGGGCGCCTGGACGCCACCAACGTCCTTTTGCCTGATGTTGTGGTGATCACAAATATCTCCCGGGAGCACACTCAATGGTTGGGCACCCGGTTGGATAAGATCGCCCGGGAGAAGGCCGGGATCGTCAAGGAGGGCATCCCGGTGGTCTGTGCCGAGACCAGGAAAACCCCCCTGGGGGTCATCCGGCGGATCTGTCTTCGCCAAAAAGCACCTCTTCGCCTGGTGGATGAGGAGCTTAGCTGGCAGGTGCAGAAGGTTTCACTGGGGGGAACTGACCTTTTGGTCAAGTTCGAGGGGAAGGATTGTGGCCAGTTCCACCTGAGCCTGGCCGGCCGGCATCAGGTGCGCAATGGGATGACAGCATTGCTGGCTGTGCAGGTAATGCGCAACATCGGCTGGCAGATCTCGTTTGAGGCCGTGCATACGGGCTTCAACCTGGTGCACTGGCCGGGGCGGCTGCAGGTTGTCCGCGAGTCTCCTTTGGTCCTGCTGGATGTGGCTCACAATCCCGCGGGAAGTAAAGCTTTGAGCCTTGCCCTGAGGGAGTTGTTGCCCGATAGAAAGATCCGCTTCGTCTTCGGGGTTCGGGAGGACAAGGAACGTGGGTTCATGATCCGTCATTTGTCCCCCCTGGCCGAGGAGTTTTACCTGACCCAGGCCCAGTGGAAGGGCGCCGAGGATCCCCAGGAGCTGGCCCGGGAGGCGAAATCTGCCGGCGTCCAATGTCAGGTCCATCTCCGGGTGAAAGAGGCCGTCGTGGCCGCCTTGGACCGGGCCGGCCCCCGAGATGTGGTTTGCGTCACCGGGTCGCATTTTGTGGTCGGGGAGGCGATGGAGGTGCTGGGGGTGAGGGCGTGAATGTACCAATGAAAAATGCAAAATGAAAAATGAAAAATGGAAGTTACAACAAAACCAACAGTCTTCTCATTGTAGCAGGGGTCTGCTGATCTCGATTTCCAGATAAACGAAGCTCGATTTTTTCTCCTTCATATTGCTGTTTTCTTTTTATGAAAAAGCCCTCCTGGATCTCCAAGAGGGCTTTTCACCTATCTAGCTGAGTTGTGCTTCATCTGACCAGCACCATCTTGATGGTTTTGTCAAAATCACCAGCCTTCATCTGGCAGAAATAGACGCCGCTGGCCACTGGGACTCCCCTTAGATCTCGGCCGTCCCAGCGAACCTGATGGGTGCCGGCAGCCTGGGGTTCATCCACCAGTGTGTTGACCAGTTGCCCATTGACGTTGTAAACCCTGATGGTGATCGGGCCTGGCTCGGGCACCTGGTAGCTGATCCAGGTCTCGGGGTTGAAGGGGTTGGGGTAGTTTTGACTCAAAGAATAGGCGGTCGGCAGTTCTGTTGCGCTGATGACATTGTCTTCAACTCCCGTGCCACCTGTGAATTCCAGAATGATCAAACCACCATCCCCATCCGCCACGTAGGCATAGTTCCCAGAGACCACCACACCACGGGCAGAGCCCGGAGTGTCGTAGTAACCTTGCTCGTGGGGATTGGCAGGATCGCTCACGTTCACCACTCGAAGACCATATACAGCCGCCACGTAGGCAGAACTCCCGGAAACCGCCACATCTTGGGAATAACCATGAGTTTCGTAGAAACCTTCCTCGTATGGATTAGCAGGATCACTCACATTCACCACACGAAGACCACCAGCCGCCACATAGGTATAACTCCCAGAGACCGCCACACCCCAAGCCCATTCCGGAATGTCGCATTGACCTTCCTCGTATGGATTAGCAGGATCACTCACATTCACCACTCGAAGACCGCCGTACCCATCTGTTATATAGACATAGCTCCCGGAGACCGTCACCCCCCAAGCCCAATCCGAAGTGTCGTAGAAGCCTTCCTCATAGGGATTGGCAGGATCGCTCACGTTCACCACTCGAAGACCAGAAAGCCCAGTTGCCACGTAGGCATAACTTCCGGAGACCACTACATTGCGAGCAGAACCCGGAGTGCCGCAGTAGCCTTCCTCGTACGGATTGGCAGGGTCATCCACGTTCACCACACGAAGACCATCATACCCATC
>DAOVRJ010000034.1 GCA_030628225.1 Candidatus Zixiibacteriota bacterium
ACATGGAACCCGAACCTGCCAAACACCGGCACCTACGACGTTCATGCCTACTGGGTCCAGGGAGGCAACCGGGCTCCCGACGCCCCCTACATCATCCATCACACCGGCGGGGCAGACACCGTCCGGGTGGACCAGCGACAGAACGGGGAGCGATGGAACAAATTGGGCTCCTACACATTTGAGGCGGGAACGGCCGGCGATGTCACCATCACCAACGAGGCCACCAGCGGGGTGATCGTTGCCGATGCCATCAGGCTGGTAGAGGTGTTCACCGCGGTGCCCCTGGTCCATCTGGCTGCCCATGAGCAAAACGGCCGGGTGGTGCTTAGCTGGATCCTGGACCCGGACATTGCCGACATCGGCTGCAACCTATACCGCGACACATCCCCCCACGGTCCCTTCCACCGGCTCAACGGCCGGCTGCTATCCGGGCGGACCCCGGGGGAATATGTGGACTCCAACGTCTGCAGCGGGAACAGCTATTTCTACCTGCTGGGCGTTCTGTCGGGGACAAACCGGGAGAAACTATATGGCCCGGTGGAGATCACCTTGACCCAATCTCCTCTGGCCAAGCAGTTCGCCCTGGATGCGAATTACCCGAACCCCTTCAACGCGAGCACCCGCATTCGCTTTGCCGTCCCCCCCGGTGACGGTCCTCTGCCGGTCAGCCTGAAGATCTACAATGTTCTGGGACAGGAGGTGCGAACTCTGCTGGACCAGGTTAAAGGGCCGGGCCAGTACACTGTCTGGTGGGACGGACGGGACAAAGGCGGCCGGGAGGCGGCCAGCGGCGTCTATTTCTGCCGTCTGCGCGCCGGCAAAAACCAGCGGGTGCGCAAGATGCTCATGGTCAGATGAACGCTTGGACAACACTGTTGACCGGCACATTGGATGGACATCACGGATAATCTCGGCAGGGAGGATTCGATGTTTCCACAACGATTTACGATCATGCTAGTCATCCTCTTCGGGCTCTTGGCCTCAGCGGCCCGGGCAGGGGATTTGAGCGGGCTGAAGTTCTGTCTTGACCCGGGGCACGGCGCCTATCCCACCATCAAACCCTTCGAGACCATCATCAACATGAAGGTTGGCTTCTATCTCCAGGAATATCTGGAGTCGGCCAACGTGGACACGGCCATCCTCACCCGTACCGACAACATCCAGAACCCCTCCCTCACCGAGCGGGAGTACATCGCCAACTCCAACAATGTGGACTGGTTCAACTCTATTCATCACAACGCATTTCAGGGGACCAGCAATTACACGCTTGTGCTCTACGAAGAGCTCTCCGGTGGGCAGCCCCAATGGCCGGAGGCGGTGACCATGAGCGAGATCATGGCCGACGACCTCTGGCATGCTCTGCGCACCACCACCTGGTACGCCCGCGGCGACCGGAGTTTCCTCGGGTTTAACCTGGGAGTGTTGAACGATCTGCAGATGCCAGGGGAGCTCACCGAGGCTTCCTTCTTCGACTACACCGCCGAGAAGAACCGGCTGCGCAACGACGACTATCTGAAAATGGAGGCCAGGGCCCTGTTCACATCTTTTCTGGATTACTACGACGCCGATCCCCTGGTTACTGGAAACCTCTCCGGGATCGTCTCCGATGAGGAAACGGAAGAGCCTGTCAACGGGGTGACCTGCACCCTGTGGCCGGATAGTCTGGTATACGCCACCGATGACTCGGCCAACGGCCTGTTCGTTTTCGATGATCTGGCCCCGGGCACCTACTCGGTGACCGTTGAGAAGGGGGGCTACAACGCGGAAATCGACAGTCTGACGGTCAACGCCAACAGCTTTGACCGTCTGGACTTTGAGCTGGTCAACGAATTACCGCCCACGGTGGTGAGCACGGTCCCCGATTCCGGGGATACCGCGGTCTTCGTGTTCGGGAACATTCAGGTGACCTTCAGCCGGACCATGGACCAGCCCACCACCGAGGCTGCTTTCCTAATCCTTCCCGACGCTGGTGGTACCTTCAGCTGGGATGCAAACAAAAAACAGCTATCCTTCGATCCCCACGATTACCTGCAGGCGTCCACGGACTATCAGGTGACCATCGACTCGACGGCGCGGGACATCTACGGCCATTATTTCGACGGCGATGGCGATGGCGTCGAGGGTGATCCCTATATCTTCAGCTTTCGAACCGCGCGGCTGGACACCACCGGTCCCTCGGTTGTTTTGACCGCGCCGGCCGACGGCGCCTTGGACGTCCCGGTGGATGTGGCCATTTCCGCGGAATTCGACGAGTTTCTCGATCCCGCCACCATCATCCCGCAAAATGTGATCCTCAGGGACGCCGCCTCCGTGCCCGTGGCCCGAAGCTATGACTACCAGGAACTGGACACACACGGGATCCTGTTCATCTACCCCACCAATTCGCTCAATCCCGGCGAAACATACACCGTGACCCTGAACACCGGATTGCAGGATCTGTTCCTAAATAACCTCGATCAAAGCTACGAGTGGTCCTTCACCACCAGCGCCCAGTCATACGAGTTCACCACCATCGACGATTTCGACGATGGAACCAGCCCCTGGTGGGACCCCGAGGGCAGCGGCAGCACCGCCGGTACCATCGCCGACAGCACCACTTTCCTGGCCGACACCGCGGTGGTCAATCCCGGCACCGGGAGCACCGCCTCCGGCCGGTTGAAGTACGAATGGAACACCTCGAGCAGCGACTGGCTGATCCGTGTCTATTTCCCTCCCCCCTCCTCGGATGCTGTCCATTTCGACACCACCTATGCCCTGCAGGTCTACCTTTACGGTGACGGCAGCAATAACAAGTTCCGCTTCTGCGTGGACGACCATCTGCCCTCTACCCACGCCGACTATCACGAGGTGAGCGAGTGGGTGACCATCGACTGGGTGGGCTGGCGGCTGGTCCAGTGGGATCTGGGCTCAGACTCGGTGGGAAGCTGGATCGGCAACGGGATATTAGAGGGCACCATGCGGGTGGATAGCTTTCAGATGACCTATAATAATGAGGGCGGAGCGGCCAAAGGGACCATCTACCTGGACGATCTCCGGCTGGCCAGGGCTGTGACCGGCGTGCAGGACCCAGGGGTGACGGTCCAGGCGATGCCAGCCGGCTTCCAGCTCAATCAGAACTACCCTAATCCCTTCAACCCCGAGACCAGCATCCGCTACTGGCTTCCGGAAGGGGGCCGTGTCCACCTGCGAATCTTCAATGTAACGGGGCAAACGGTGAGAGGCCTGGTGGACGAAAACCAGCCGGCAGGAACCTATGCTGTCCGCTGGGATGGACGGGACGATCGTGGCCTACCCGTGGCCAGCGGGGTGTATTTCTGTCATCTGCAGACCGGCCGGTTTTCCAAAAGCTGCAAGATGACCCTTATGCGTTGATCTTTCTGGTTCTCAAACCTCAAGAAAGGCTTGTCGGATGTTCTCCAAAATCTTGCTGGCCACCGACGGCTCGGATAATGCCCTGCGGGCGGCTCATCAGGTGGCCCGCATGGTCAAGAAACAGCCCGCCAAAGTGATGATGCTCAGCGCGGCCTATGTGCCCTCCATGTATCTGGACGACATCGGACCTGAGCTGGCGGAGAGCTTTGTGGATGAGGCGCGTCAGGCGCTGCAGTTCACCGAGGAAGTCTTTACCAAGGAAAAGCTGACTTGTGAAACCAAATTGGTTCGCGACCTTCGCCCCGCCGATGCCATTCTGCAGGAGGCCGAAAAGGGTAATTACGACCTGATCGTTATGGGATCCCAGGGGCTGAGCGCGAAGGAGGCCCAGCGATTGGGCAGCATCAGCCGGGAGGTGACCGAGCATGCTCACTGTTCGGTGTTGGTGGTCAAGTGAGAGGAGACCAGAAGTTCGTGTATCGGTTCGAAACCGATTCACGAGTCTCGAGTCTCGGTCTTTCAGAGGGGGTAGCGGAGGACAGCGAGGCTGGCGGCGGGCCGCGCGAGCAGCAAGGACCGTATGGCCGCAGGCCATAGCCAGCCGGTGCCGCGAAGCGGCACGCTGGCTGCAGCGAGGGGGAAGCTTCCCCCTTCCAAAACAAGTTTTAGAGTTAAATGCGTTTGGCGAGTTATTGAGTTACCACCCTACCGAGCGCGGAGTTCGGAACTCGGAACGCGGAACTGAAAAGCGAAAATATAGTTATCAATGGTGGAGGGGGGTGGCACTCCGAGCTCCGCGTTCCCAGCTCCGAGTTCAAGAAGCTCCCAGTCCCGAACTCTCCAAACTCGCTCCACTCTCTCAACTCGCTAAACTCTCTTAACTCTCCAAACTCTCAACTCTCTCAACTCTCTTAACTCTCTTAACTTAAAAAGGACGGTTGCCCATGAACATCACTCATCCCACTAGCGGTTCTGTCTGTCTGGCTCTTCTGATCATCCCCATCCTGCTCACCTCCTGCGCCATCATCGGCGGCAGACCCAGAGGCGTTGGACTTGCCGGAAAAACCATCGTTCTGGACCCGGGCCACGGGGGCGAACAATTAGGGGCCGTGGGCCTGAACGGACTGGAGGAGAAAACCCCCAACCTGGACGTCAGCAAAAAGCTAAAGAAGATGCTGGAGAAGGACGGGGCCAAGGTGTATCTCACCCGCCAGCAAGACGACCAGACGGTGTCCCTGAAAGACCGCGTGACCTTCACCAAAAAGAAGAAGGCCGATCTGTTCGTCTCCCTGCACCACAATGCCAATGCTCAGGTAGACCGGACCACCGACCGCTCGGAGCTCTATTACTCCTGGTGGAGCGACGGCCCATCCCGGGACGTGGCCAACCAGCTCTACTCTTCCTTTCACAAACATATCGGGCTACCCCAGCTACCCGTCCGGCCGGCCATCTACTATGTCACCAAACATAACGATGAGCCCTGTGTTCTGGGCGAGCCGTCGTATCTCAGCAATCCCGAGAGGGAGGCCAAGTTGAAAACCGAAAGCCATCAACAAGAAGAGGCTGAGGCTTACTACGAGGGAATCAAAAATTACTTCGACGGGGGCATTCCGCGGACCGAGGAGCTTCAGATCAACGATGATGTGACCGAGACAGGGATGCTGACCGTTCAGGCCACCATCCTGGATGAGCAGGGCGGTTCGGGCATCGATCCGGCGACCATCGAGCTGAAGATCGATGACCAACCCCTCCCCCACCACTTCGATCACGGGACGGGGAAATTGACGGCTGCCTCCCCACAGCCCCTGGCCAGCGGCCGGCACACTTTATCTCTCATGGCCCGCAACCGGCGGGGCAACGCCACCAGCCCGGCCCGGAAAGAGTTCACTGTGACCATACCGCCGGCCACACTGCAACTGGCTTGCGCGCCCAGCTGGGCTCCTGTCAAGGGAGCATTTGGCATCCAGGTTCGGGTTTCGGTCACGGACAAAAACGGAAACCCGGCAGCCGACGGCAGCAAAGTCTCTTTTGTCACCGACCGGGGCACGCCCGGCTCCTCAGAGGATAGCACCACGGGAGGGCGTGCCGGAACCTACCTGACGGTGAAAGACCCCCGGGGGAAAGCGCTCATCTTTGCCACCTGCGGAAACCTTTACGACCGCGTGGAGGTTCAGTTCGACTCCACCTGCAGCTCTCTGGTCACCGGTACCGTCACCAACGGCCAGGATGGTCCTCCCCTGGCCGGGGCCTGGGTTAAACTGGGCGACCGGATGGTCCGCACCGATGAGAACGGCCATTTTCTATTCGAGGATGTGAAGTCAGAACCTCATCCTCTGCGGGTGCAGTGTCCTGGTTATCGGAGCCATGAGGATAAGCTCAGGATCAGAAAAAAGACCGGACTGAACCAGAATATCGTTCTGCAGCCCCTGTACGGCGGTCTGCTTGTGGACAAATCGGTGGCCATAGATGCCGAGGGCGGCGGGGATGAGCCCGCGGCCGTGGGACCGGCAGGTCTGAAGGCCTCGGACGTCAACCTGCGGGTGGCCCAGTACCTTCGCGAATATCTGACGGCAGCCGGTGCCACCGTCCACATGACCCGCACCCGGTTCGTCGAAACCCTGGACCCGGTGGTCAGAACACGTTTTATCCGCGACCTCAAGCCCCACAAGATGATCTCCATCTCCCACAGTAACCCTTACATGGATAAGGACGGCTCGCGCTGCTTCCATTTCTATACCGACAAGGAGGGCGGAGCTCTGGCCCAGAAAATCCAGAAGCACCTGGTCTCTTATCTGGGCACACCCGATCTGGGCGTTGCCGAGTGGTCCTCATATTTGATGATCGAGGCTTACGTGGACCGGACACTGGTGACCCCCACGGTAGTCACAGATCCCACAGCGGAGCATAGGTTAAAGGACCCGGTTTATCTGCGCCGCGAGGCTTATGCCATCTTCTGCGGTTTGCTGGAGGATTTCGGCCTGCAGGTGACAGCCACCGGGACCATCGCTGGAACCATCACCGACGGGAAGAACAAGGCCATCGAGGGTGCCCTGGTGATCCTGGATGACGCCTTCGTTCAGCAAACGGGACCCGACGGCGCCTACCGGTTCGTCTGCGTAGAACCGGGCACCAGGACCATCTCCGTCCACCGAAGCGGCTACACATCCACAAAGCAAACCCTTAAAGTGGCTCAGAATCAAGAGGCCAGCGGGAGCTTTCAGATGGCCGAGAAAAAGTGACGCCCTCATCTGTCGCTTCCCTCAACCTTCTGAACAGCCCTTGACTTATCGCTGAAAAATCTCTATTTTTTGCAAGAACCCGGCAACGAAATTCTCGCCCTTCGTTCCGACCAATGCCGACCCCATCCTGCTGAAATCGATGCTGGTTCATCCCCTTCAGATAAGGAGCCAGAGATGCTGAAAATCCACCATCTGGGCCTGTGGGTGAAGGATCTGACCCGTTCCGACCAATTCTATCATCAAGTTATGGGATTTGATAAGCAGTACGACTATCGGATCCCCTCCGAGATCATGAGCCAGATCTTTGGCCGGGAGGTGGCCTGTCAGGTGGTGGTTTACCGCCGGGACGAGGTAGCTCTGGAGCTGTTCCAGCCCGACGGGAAAATGACGGATCCCGACCAGACCTCTCTTTCCTCAGGCATCAATCACTTCAGCCTGAAGGTTCCAGACAAGCGGGTTTTCTGCCAAGAGGCCAAAGAAAAGGGAGCGCAGCTTATCGAGGTGCCCCGGGGAGATAGCTGTATCTACTTCATTCAGGACCCTGATGGCATCCTCATCGAGATAAAGGAGAAGTGAGGGAACTCGCCTTTTGTGCCGGAAAACGGGGTTAATTCCAGCTGATAGAAATTCCCCTTAACCATCAGCCAGACTGATTGGTGACAAACACTCGCAAACAAGAAAACTGCTGCTTTTGAGATAGTATTTTTCCTCATGGCGCCTATAAGGTCATATTTAACTCGTACAATATGGTGTTTACCGAACTGTACGGTGATTTATCGGCCGAAAACCGATGTGACCGCCATCTGTACAGTGCGAGTCATCGAATTTTTCTTGATCAGACATGCCCTTTTCGGGATTTTCAGAATATAATCGCCAGGTAAAAGTGCTGCCCATTTGGGGAGGCGAACAAGATGAAAGATGAAAAAAAGACCAAGAAGCAACTCATCAAGGAATTGATGGGGTTGCGCAAAGAGCTTTCCAAGCTGCTAAAGCCGGAAACCGGCCACAAACGAACCAAGCAGGCGCCCGGGGAAAGCGAGCAAGGCTTCAGAGCTCTGGCAGAAAATGCCAACGACGGCATCCTGATATCCACGGACACAGGCCTCTATGTTTACGCGAACAGGCGGGCCGCCGAGATAACCGGCTATACCATCCCGGAACTGCTCAAGATGAGCATAAAGGATCTGACGCATCCGGCTGAAACCAAAAAGGTGACGGAAAGACACAGAAAAAGACTCAAGGACAAGCCCACTCCCCGGCAGTATGAGACCGTCATCGTCCGAAAAGACGGCACAAGCGTGTCCATAGAGATAACCACAGCCAAGACTACCTGGCAGGGGCAACCCGCCGGTTTGGCCATCTTCCGCGACAGCACCGAGCGCAAGCAGGCCGAGGAGAAACAACGGGAAACCGAAGAAAAGTACCGTGTGCTGTTTGAGACGGCTAAAGACGCCGTATTCCTGTTTGATGAGGCGGGGAGGTTCGTGGATGTCAATCGGGCGGCCTGCGAATCGCTCGGCTATAGCAAAGAGGAATTGTTAAAACTGAGCAACAAGGAGATTGACGCCGATCACAGGGGATACGAAGCGTTCATAAAAGTTCGGGAAGGACAATTGAAGGGAATGACGTTCGAAGTAAACCAGCGGAGGAAAGACGGAACGCTCGTACCCGTGGAGATCACTGGAAGTTTCTTCACCAGTGGCGATCAATTACTCTCTCTGGCGATTGCTCGCGACATCACCGAGCGCAAGCGAGCCGAGGAGGAGTTGAAAAAACACCGGGATCGGCTTGAGGAGCTGGTAGAAGAACGCACAACTGAACTCAAAAAGACAAACGAGCAACTGAAACGTGAAATAGAAGAGCACAAATGGGCTGAGGAAGGGTTGCGGGAGAGTGAAGAAAGGTTTCGTAATCTAACGGAACACATTCCAGGAATATCTATACAAGGATATAAAATTGACGGAACGGTCATTTATTGGAACAAAGCAAGCGAGGAAGTTTACGGTTACACGGCCCACGAAGCGCTGGGGAAAAATCTTGGTGATCTGATCATTCCACCGGACTTAATGCCACTTTTCAAAGAATCTCTTAAGTTGGGAAGAATGGTGAAGAAATCCGGAGAGTTTCTTCAATCTGGTGAATTGATGTTACTGCATAAAAAAGGCCATCTAGTCCCTGTATTCTCAATACATACGGCTGTCTATATTGAGGGTAAAGAGCCTATACTCTTTTGTATTGATGTTGATTTGTCAGAGCGAAAAAGAGCAGAGGAAGAACTGAAAAACTCGCAGGAGCGTCTGCAGATAATGTTCGAATACGCACCGGAAGCTTACTTTTTGATCGACGAAGAGGGAGTTTTTGTTGATTGCAACCGGGCCACAGAAGACATCAGCGGTTATACAAAGCAAGAATTGATCGGAAAGAACTTCTTGGAATTGAATCTCATCCCGCCAGAGGAGCAGTCCAAAGCAACTACCCTGCTGGCCGAAAGCGTTATAAGGCAACCCGTGGGCCCGATCGAATTTACCGCCAATCGAAAAGATGGCAGCCAGGTCGCCCTGGAGATCAGCGCATTTCCAGTGGAGATCAAGGGTCAAACCCTGGCCTTGACCATCGCCCGCGACATCACCGATCACAAGCTGGCCGAGGAGGAAATAAGGGTCAGCGAAGAGCGTTTTCGCAACACCTTCGAGCAGGCTGCCGTGGGAATCACGCATGAGACGCCGGATGGGAAATTTCTGAGGATCAACCGGCGGTTCAGCGAGATCGTCGGATACACGCGGGAGGAACTGCGCGCGCTCACGTTCCGGGACATCACTCATCCCGACGACCTTGATACTGATCTCGAGTATATGCGTAAGATTCTGGCCGGTGAAATTTCAACATACTCGATGGAGAAACGCTACATCCATAAGGACGGTTTTACCATATGGGTAAACATGACCGTGTCTTTGGTGCGCGATCCGGCGGGCGAACCGAGCTACTTCATCTCCGTTGTGGAAGACATCTCCGAGCGCAAAGCGGTGGAAGAAGAGCTGATCCGCTCGGAGGACAGGCTGAAGATACTCTTCGAATACGCGCCGGAAGGGTATTATCTGACCGATCTAGAGGGCAACTTCGTTGATGGCAACAGAGCCGCAGAACAGATCAGCGGTTATTCTAAGCAAGAGCTGATCGGAAAAAGCGCTTTGAAATCGAAACTCATCCCGGCAGAGGAAATTCCGAAAGTGGCTGCCCTGATGGCCAAGAATGCTCAGGGGCAGCCCACCGGCCCGACAGAGATCATCATAAATCGGAGAGATGGCAGTCCGGTTAAATTGGAGATCAGCTCATTTCCAGTGGAGATCGAAGGTCAAACTCTGGTTTTAAACGTCGCCCACGACATCACCGAGCGCAAACGGGCAGAGACGGTTCAACGGGTGTTGTATCAAATTTCCAACGCAGTGCACACAACCGAGGACCTCCCGGAGCTGTTTGGAGTAATTCGTCAGGAGCTGAGCGCCATTCTGGACACCGAGAATTTCTATATCGCCCTCTATAATAAAGAAAACGACACCATCTCTCTCCCCTACTTTGAAGATGAAAAGGACCGGTTCGAGACCTTCCCCGCCGGGAAGACGCTCACCGCATACGTTATCAAGAACGACAGACCACTTCTGGCCACCTGGGAACAGACCGAGGAGCTGATCCGGTCCGGCCAGGTGGATACCTTCGGAACACCCTCAAAGGTGTGGCTGGGAGTTCCTCTGAAAGCAAGGGGCGAGATAATCGGCGTCCTGGCGCTTCAGAGCTACAAGGATGAGGCTGCCTTTGATGAAAAGGATCTGGATATCCTGAAATTCGTGTCCAGCCAGATCGGGCTGTCCATCGAGCGCAAGCGGACTCAGGAGACGCTGCTGGAAAGCGAGGAGACGGCACGGGCACTGCTGAACGCACCCTTGGATTCGTCAATACTGATGGATACCAAGGGAATCATCCTGGCCATGAACGAAATCGCGGCCAGAAGATTCGGTAAACCTCTGGACGAGTTAATCGGAGCATGCGGTTATGACATCGGCATCGCTCCCCCCGATGTGGTCAAATTTAGAAGAGCACAAATTGGCAAGGTCATTCGCACTGGTAAACCCGTTCGCTTCGAGGATGAGCGTGAGGGAATCATTTTTGACACCGGCATCTACCCCGTCTTCGACGCGCGAGGAAAGGTTGCACGCTTAGCAATCTTTGGCCGCGACATCACCGAACGCAAGCGGCAGGAATTGCAATCCAAAATGAGGGCACAGCTTTTAGATAAGTTGCGGGGCGTCAAAAGTATAGACGCCTGTCTGCAATTAGGCTGCCAGGCAATCCGCGATGCCGGACTGTTTGAGCGAGCGGTATTGACCCTGAACGATGAAAAATTCGTCATCACACATCTCGGCCAGGTGGGTTTGGACCCGAAAATCGTCAAACAGGCCCGCAACGCGTCTCCGCCTGATGATGATCTAAGGAAAAGGATGATGCAGAAAGAGTTCCAGATAAGCCACTCTTTCTTTATTCCCCAAGAAGCCACGGTGGATTTCGCAAGAACAAGCCGATATGTACCTCAGCAAAAAGGGCAGAGCACAACAAACAATTCTTGGAAACCTGGCGATGAGCTGTTCGTGCCCATCATCGGCAAAGAGGGCTCGACAGAGGGATATCTTTCTGCCGACACCCCAATGAACGGAAAGCGGCCGGACCGGGAAAGCATCCTTTTTCTGGAAGACATCGTCGACATCGTCGCCCGGCAAACACATGAAATTCAGAACATGATGAACTTGCAGAAGAGCGAGGAGAAGTTCCGAACCCTGTCAGAGGAGATCGCTGATGGCGTTGCTGTTACTGTTGATGGCAAATACTACTGGGTAAACCAGGCCTTTTCGGAGATATTCGGATACACGAAGGAGGAGCTGATCGGCAGGGGAGTGGATTTCCTGATAGTGCCCGAAGAAATCCCCTCGTTGACCCAGCGGATGAAAAATCGTCTGGCCGGAAAGCAAGTCCTCTCCCGCTACGAAAGCGTAGCCAAACGGAAGAACGGCAAAAGGATCGACATCGCGGTTTCGGCAAAGAAAATAATTTTCGAGGACAAACAGGCCATTCAATTGGTGATCAGGGACATCACCGAGCGAAAACAGGCGGAGCAGACTAACCGCCGTCTCGCCGAAATTGTTCGCAATGCCAGCGATGGCGTGGTTCTCACCGACCCGCTGGGCCGGACGCTTTACGTCAACCCTGCTTTTGAAAAGATGAACGGCCATGTGCAGAGCGAGCTGCTGGATCAGGACCCGGTGGATCTGATCGTCACGGATGATAAAACCGCCATCGCCAATGAGATACGCACTGCGGTCAGAACAAAGGACGAGTGGGCAGGAGACTTGCTTTGCCGTCGCAAGAGTGGTGAAATCTATCCTATTGAAAGCCGGGTCTTTGCTATCCGAAACGCAAAGGGCGATCTCGTGGAGATAGCGGCCATCCAACAGGACATCTCCGATCGCAAGCAAGCGGAGCAGGCGCTGCGTAAGAGCGAGGAGAAACACCGCACGCTCATTGAGACTTTAACCGATATCGTCTTTACTTTGGATAAGGAGGGAAAGTTCACATATCTTAGCCCAAGAATTGAGGAGGTTACTGGCTTCCCTGGCCAGGATTTTATCGGACATCCTTTCACTGAAATCATTGCCCCGGAATACATAGATTCAACGGTTGACCGCTTCAGACGGGGGCTTGCTGGCGAAAAGATCCCACTTTACGAGATCGAGCTTTTGCGTAAAGATGGCAAAAAGGTCCCCATAGAATTAAATGTGAGCTCACTTTTGGATGCTGAGGGCCAGGTCATCGGCAGGATCGGTACCGCCCGCGACATCACCGAGCGCAAACAGGCGCAGGAAACCTTGCGGTTGTTCTCCAGGGCCGTTGACAGTTCAGTTGATGGCATAGCCATGGGCAACTTAGAGAACAGGATCGCCTATGCGAACGATGCATTTGTCAGAATGTTTGGCTATTCCAGGGAAGAGCTGATGGGCAAGAAGATTCACTCCCTCTACTCCAAGGATCAGATGCTAAAGCTGAAGGATGCCCTTAAAACGACGTTGGAAGGTGGCTGGACAGGAGAACTGGTTGCCAGAAGAAAGAACGGTGAATTCTTTCCAATTCTGATCTCCTCTTCAAGAGTGTTGGATGATGAGGGAAAAACTGTTGCCCAGATGGCCAGTCACCTGGATATCACCGAGCGCAAACAGGCGGAAGAGACCCTGCGGGAGTCGGAGGAGAAGTTCCGGGATATCGCCGAAAACGTCTCCGATATGATATTCAGAACGGATACCAATGGCCGCGTTACCTACATGTCCCCCGCTGTCGAAGATATAGCCGGATACCGGCCCGAGGAATGTGTCGGCAAGCTCTTCCACGTCTTCGTGAAAAAGAGAGATATTCCCCGAGCTATTGTCAGCTTCTCCGGAACGTTAAAGGGCAAGAAAGTCCGGGCTCTGCAATTGGACATGCTCAGAAAAGACAAAACTGTATTTCCGGCTGAGTTGTCGGAGACGCCCATTACCAAAAACGGAAAAATAATCGGAACTCAGGGAATCATCGGAGACATCAGCGGCCGTGTACGGTCGACTGCGCAATTGGAGAAATCCGAAGAGAAATACAGAAAAATAGTAGAGCTGGCCCCCGATGGCATCATCACCCTGGACCGGGAAGGGGTGGTGAAATCCTGCAATACCGCTTTTCTGAAGCGGTTCGGCATCTCCGAAGACGACATTCTCGACTTGCACTTCTTCAAAAGCCCACGTGTGCCGGAAAAGGATCGTGCAAGATATCACAAGATGTTCAATTCCATCATGAGCGGCAAAGCTCCGAAACCATTTGAGATCGAATGGAAGGATAAGAATGGAAACACCCGTTTCGTGGAAATTCACGTGAATCTGATTAAAAAAGGCCGCACGAAAACTGGCCTTCAGGCCATCGTCAGAGACATCACCGAGCGCAAGCGAGCGGAGGCAGTTCAACGAACGCTGCATCGAATTGCCGACGCGGTCCACACCACCGAGGACCTGCCCGGACTGTATAAGGTGATTCACGGTGAGCTCGGCCTTATTTTGAAGATCAAGAATCTGGCCATCGCCCTATACGACAGAGAAAGAGACATGCTCTTAGTTGAGTACCACGTGGATAAGAAGGACCGGTTCGAAGGGGTTGTTCCTGCCGGAAAAACGCTCACGGCTTATGTCATCAAAAATGACAAACCCCTTCTTGTGACGCACAGGAAAATTAAACAGATGGTCCGGGCCGGCCAGGTAAAACCCATTGGAGCGCCCACAAAGATCTGGTTGGGGGTTCCTCTGAAAGCAAGGAACAAAACAATCGGTGCTCTCGTGATTAACGATTACACTGATGAGAACGCCTATGATGAAAAAGACCTGGCGCTCTTGCAACTTGTGTCCGGTCAGATAGCACTTACCATCGAGCGCAAGCGAGCGGAGGAGGAGCTGAGGGAGAGTGAGGAAAAGTTCAGGGCCATAAGCTCTTCGGCCCAGGATGCCGTTGCTATGATGGACAACGAAGGAAATGTTACCTTCTGGAACGAGGCGGCAGAGAAAATGTTCGGCTATTCGCAACAGGAGATACTGGGCAAGGAGCTGCATATCATTCTGGCACCACAGCGCTATCACGAAGCATATAAAAGGGGATTCAAACAATTCAGGAGGACAGGACGAGGATCTGCAGTTGGAAGGACACTCGAATTTACGACCATCAAAAAAGACGGGACCGAGTTTCCCGTGGAGCTGTCCATGTCGGCGGTGAAGGTGAAGGGCAAATGGAATGCCATCGGCATCATCCGCGACATCACCGAGCGCAAGAGAGCCGAGGAGGCTCTGCACAGAGAAGAGCTGCAATATCGCACCACCATCGATTCTATGGGCGAGGCGATACACGTAGTAGAC
>DAOVRJ010000163.1 GCA_030628225.1 Candidatus Zixiibacteriota bacterium
CTTCGGCTACACGGTTATGGCGCGTATCTCCCTGCTGATCGGCCGAATGTCATTTTTAGGCGAGTGGTTGGGGCTGATCGCCGGCTGGTTTTCCTGAGCAGTCCCCGGGGCGAAATTTCCCTTGACAGCGCTCGGGCTTTATGGTTAAATTAGAAGGAGAGCTTTTTCAGCGGCGGAGCGATTCATGGCAGTGAAAAAAAGAGTGCAAAAAACGGGGAAGAAGACAGCAGCGACGACGGGCACCTTCCGTTTTACCCGGGCCAATTACTGGACCCTGTTCGCCGGCCTGGTGGTCATCATCCTCGGCTATATCACCCTGCGCAGGGGCTCCATCACTCTGGCTCCCTTCCTCCTGGTTCTGGGATACTGCGTGATCATCCCCATCGGTATTCTCTTGCGCCGCCACAAAAAGCCTCCGGCCCCCAAGCGTGAGGTCTCCCCAAATTCCTGAAGATACCGGGACCAGATCAACAGCTCCTGAACGTTGATCTTTCTGGGGGCGATTAGCTCAGTTGGTTCAGAGCGCTTGCCTTACAAGCAAGAGGTCACTAGTTCGAATCTAGTATCGCCCATTAAAAGTAAAGAGCAGTTCACGGGGTCGTAGTGCAGCCTGGTTTAACACGCTGGCCTGTCAAGCCAGAGATCGCCGGTTCAAATCCGGTCGGCCCCGCCATTTTCCCGAAGGCCCGAGCATCTTGCTTGGGCCTTCGGCTATTAGATCAGTGGATCGTGGATAAGAGTTTGGAGAGTTAGGCGAGTTGGGAGAGTTAGGCGAGTTGGGAGAGTTTAGAGAGTTTCTTGAGCTCGGAGCTGGGAACTGGGGGCTCGGAACCGCAAAAGAAGAAAGCCGAACAGCACCGTTTCTAACCATCCACGAATCATGAATGAGGAAAAAGATAGCGAATCTCATAGCCAATGGTTTGTACGAATCCCGGGTCCCGAATCTCGATTATCGGAATAAGAACCGGGTATCGGGAAAAGAGGGCTTGTGCTTTCTTCATTTACGAATCTCGAGTCTCGAATCCCGAACTCCGGTTTTGCAAAAGCCGACGCGGCAATCCCCTGGCAAAAGGACGTCACCGAATACGGCATCATTCTTTCACCGACGCTGCCCTGCGAGGGGATTGCTTCGCTAGCGCTCGCAATGACAGAATGTGGGAAAGTCGTTGCTTGATTGATGTATTTGTGAGCCCCTACAGCCTCATATACACGCGATAACCTTCTCATTCCACGGAAACCCCTTGACACCCGCCCTATAATGTCGTAAAATCCATATGATTCCGCACAAACGTCCCTGAACCCTCACCAGATCCATAAACATGGGCCAGATCCATACACCAGATCCCGTCAAACTCATCTGCGGGCTCATCTTCAGTGGCCAGGACGTCCTGCAGCAGGCCGTGGAGCGTCTGCAAGTACGGCTGGGGACCATCGACATACACAGCGAGGTCTTTCCCTTCACACATACCGACTATTATCGCCAGGAGATGGGCGCTGACCTGAAGCGCATGTTCGTGTCCTTCCAGCGACTATTCCGCTGCGAGCAACTGGCGGAGTTGAAGGTGTTCACCAACGGCCTGGAGGAAAATCTGTCTCAGATCAACCAGGGACAGAAAAAGCGGCGGGCGAACATCGACCCCGGGTACCTGGAGGCCAGCAAGCTGGTGTTGGCCAGCACCAAGAACTTCTCCCACCGGATCTACCTGGGGCGAGGCGTATTCGCCGAGGTCACCCTCCAGTATCGCGCCAACCGCTTCCAGTCCCTTCCCTGGACGTATCCTGATTATCAGGACCCCCGGGTTCTGGACTTCCTCCTGCTGGCCCGACGGATTTATATGGAGCAGATTGGCTAGGGAAAAATAACGACGCTCGATGCTGGATGAGAAAGACCGAGATTCGAGACTCGAGATTAGAGAGTCGAGAAAAGAAAGACTGATCCTAGATGAAAAAGGCGGATCCTGAATGAAAAGGCAGAACCGATCCTTGATCTTTGATCCTCGATCCTTGTAAAAAGAAAAAGACAGATCCTGGATCCTGGTGAAAGGCGAGAGAAACGGGATTCGGGAAACTGCCGACTGCTTACTGGTTTTCTGTTGCCATTGCTATTATCGTGCCGTCGGGTGGCCTCACCCGACGGTCCATCAACATCTTTGTGCAGCGTCGGGTACGGTGACCCGACGCCACTTTAAATGCTGATCCTCAATCTTCAATTCTTTTAGGGACGATTAACGATTACCGTTATTTAAATTCTTTCCTTGACTTTAGGGATTTGGTGAATTTATTTTGAGGGTGGAGAATGACCATGGGGCGGAAGATACGCTGGCGGACGGGATCGGGCCTGATGACCCACCAGGTCATCGAGGCCCCCACACCGCATATCCTCATCGATTCCCGCAAAGAGCTTCACGGCTGGTGGAGGGGTAAACGGGAGTGTACCGCGGAGCGCCTGCTCGTCAATCCCTACAACGGATGCGCCATAGATTGCTTTTGCTGCTACGCCAAGGCCCTGCCCGGCTATTTCCAGCTTTTTCGCCAGCAGAAGATAGTGACGGTCTGCCGGGATTTTGACCAGGCGGTCTCCCGGCAGTTGAACGGCCTCTCGGTGGTCAGCTGCGGCTATCTGTCTCCGGTGACAGATCCCTTCCAGCCGGTAGAAGAGCGTTATCGTTTGTCGGAGAAGATTATCGGTGAATTCGTCCGCCGCAACATCCCCATCGAGTTCGTCACCAAATCCACTTTTCGCCCAGAGGTGGTCAAACTCCTGCGCCGGCAGAAGCACTCTTTCGGGCAGGTCTCCATTCTGACACCCCATGAGAGCTTGCGTCGCCGGTTGATGAGCTGTGGAGCCACTACCGACGAGCTCTTTGGCAACCTGAAACGATTGGCCGAGGCGGGTATCCACGCCGTCTGCCGCATCGATCCCATCGTCCCTTACGTGACGGACGATGAGGGTGATCTGTCGACTATCGTTCGGCGGGCCGCCGACTGCGGAGCAAAGCACATCGTGGCCAGCGTCATGGACATACCCCGGAGGATGGCCGGCGAGCTCCTCGGGCACCTCGACGGTCTGAGCAATGGTCTGGCTTCCCGGCTAAAAAAGCTTTACCGGGAGATCATCGACGGTTCCCGGCATGCTGATCTGGATTACCGCAGAGGGGTTTTCTCCCGCCTGCGCGAGGAGTGCGACCGGGCGGGGGTCACCTTCGCCCTGTGCATGGAATACCGCCTGCAGGATGGCCGGCCGGTGGGCCTGAATGCCGAGTTCATCAGCTCGGCCAACTGCGAGGGCATCGACATTCCCGTCTACGTCCGGGCAGGGGAACGCTTCCAGCCGGCGGCCGACTGCGACGGTGTTTGCCTGACCTGCCAGGATCCACAGTGCGGCGTCGAGGATCTGGCCATGGGCAGGCCGGGCGTGACCAAGCGGGATTTTACCCTGACCGATTACCGGCGCTGGAGCCGCGCCCTGGCTTCCCGGACCCTGTCGCTTGAGCCGAGGGAGGCCGGCGTGCCGGCCCGGGAAAGACGATGAAGATCCGGGAGGGCATCAGACACCGCTGGGATGTCTCCCCTCGTCAGGCCATCGAGATCCAGGAAGATCTCAGGTCTCTGCTGGTTCTGACCAACGGCTTTGATAAGTTGCTTCTGGTCGGCGGGGCCGACGTGGCCTACTCCCGGAAGAAGAACCGGGTGTGCGCCGCGTTAACGGTGTTCCACTACTCGACCATGAACCTATTGGATGTGGTGTACGCCGAGGCCAAAGCCAGCTTCCCTTATATTCCCGGGCTGCTGACATTCCGGGAGGGACCCGTGGTGCTGAAGGCCTTCCGGCGGCTTAAGGAACGGCCCGACCTGATCATCTTCGACGGTCAGGGCATCGCTCACCCCCGCAGGCTGGGGCTGGCCGCCCACATGGGCCTGGTGCTGAACATGCCCACCGTGGGCTGTGCCAAATCGCCGCTGCACGTCCAGTTCGAGGCTCCCGGGCTTAAGAGGGGTTCTGCCTCGAAGATGATGGACGGGGAGGAACAGGTGGGGGTCGTTCTGCGCACCCGGGACGGAATCAAACCCCTGTATATCTCGCCGGGCCACCTGGTGGATCTGGCCACCAGTGTGAAGGTGATCCTGGCCACGGGAAGAGGATATCGGCTTCCCCAGCCGACCAGGATCGCGCACATCAAAGTTACAGAGTTTAGAAAACGTTTTGAAATGTGATCTTTTCCGCGAATGGAACCTTCATCTTACATTTTGGGAGGGGGCAATCGGAATGGAAGATAACTATACACCGTGTAAAAAATGCTCGGCCGGCGTTTTACTTCCACTATCAGACTATGGTCGGGATGGGGCTCCCATCAGATACAAAGCGTGGGTCTGCTCTAATCCGGAATGCGGATTCAACATCCGAATCGACAATGGCGAGATCAGTTTCGGCAAAAACGTGGGGCAATCCTATAAATAAAAAAATGATTTCCCGCATCTTGCGTCTTGGGAAGGGAAGATAAGGCTCCATTCGCGGAAAAAACTTTCTATTCCTGGGCGCTTCTCATCGGTCACCTTCGATCCTCGAGGCCCAAATGCGCATATGGATGATAGACAATCTGGCCATTAAGATCGGGGCTCTGCTCATCGCCCTATTTCTCTGGTTTCACGCCGTCACGGAGAAGGAATACGAGGTAAAACGGCAGGTCCCTATTCAGATCACAGCCATTCCCGAGGATCTGGTGCTGGCCAAACCTTTCCCCACCGAGGCGGTCATCCGCCTCAGGGGAAAGGGAAAACAGCTTATCATTCCATATCTCAGCCAAATTCGTCTTTTGGTGGGGGCCAATGGGGCCCAGAAGGGAACAAAACAGACCACCCTCTCTGCTGAGCATGTGCATATCCCCCACGGGGGCGGCGCGCTGCTTGCCGAGATTATCTCTCCCCGGAAGTTAGATCTGAATTTTGATTCCCTGTTGAAGAAGAAGGTTCCGGTGCGATCCAGCGTTGGCATAGAGCTTTCCGATGGGTTTGTCCGGGGGGATCCCATCGCCTTCAAGCCGGACAGCGTCCTGGTTCAGGGACCTGCCCAGCAGGTGAAGTCCATCGAGTTCGTCAGCACCGATTCCGTCAATTTCCACAACGTGACGGAAACCATAGCCACTATGGTGAACCTGGCCATCCCGGAGGGGTTCAATATCACCTGCATTCCCCGCGAGATCAACACTATCATCGACATCCAGCGTCTTGTCCAGCGCACCATAGACGATATACCGGTGACTCTGACCCATATCCCCACAGGCGTCACCGCCCATCTCAACCCCAGCGTGATCTCCCTAACCATCTCCGGAGGGGAAAGATATCTTTCCTCGTTGACTAAAGATAATTTCTCGGCCTCCGCCGACTATCGCCGGGCTCGTCGGAAGACCGACAATCTGATCAGCGCCCGCATCAATCTGCCTCCCGAGGTGGAGCTGACCAGCGCAGAGCCCCGGATGTTCAAGGTGGCTCGAGGAAGCTGAGACAAACCATGCCGGAACAAATCCGCCTTTGCGCCAGAGCGCCATACCCATCATGCTTATTCTAGGCATCGAAACCTCCTGTGACGAGACGGCCGCCGCGGTCCTCAAAGACGGGCAGCAAATCCACTCCAATGTCATCCTCTCCCAGAGCGTTCACCGGGACTACGGTGGCGTCGTTCCAGAGCTGGCGTCCCGGGCACACATCAAAACTCTGATCCCCATCATCACCGAGGCCCTCCTGGAGGCTGGGACGAGCCTTGACGACCTGGACGCCGTGGCCGTGACCTTCGGCCCGGGACTGGTGGGCTCTCTTTTGATTGGTCTTTCCGTGGCCA
>DAOVRJ010000194.1 GCA_030628225.1 Candidatus Zixiibacteriota bacterium
ATAGATGAGCACATGGTCAGTACAAGATCAATTTGAAATTTGCACTCTGCATTTTTCATTTTGCATTGGGGGCCACATCAAAGCGTATACAGGTATCCCTTTTAATTGAGTCGTTCACTATTACTGAGCGCTCCCGGCGGAAAGATCCCACAGTGGCCCCAGGGCACGCTGGCTGCAGCGAGGGGGAAACATCCCCCTCAAAAAACATCATTTCAAATTGCAAAGTGCAAATTTCAAATTGAAAATTTGCCCCTCCCTGACCACCAGCCCCTTCCCCCCACCACCCCACCAGCGGCAGTCGGCAGTAGGCAGTTCCCCCCTTCCACTCAACTCCCCCAAAAGCAGATTCTTCGGCCTTTTCAAGGCCTCAGAATGACAGAATGTTTGGTCGTTCCCGAGCCCCGGGTCACGACTCCCTGTGGTTTCACGAATCTCGAGTCTCGGTTTTTTTATAACAATCCTTGCATCTGGCAAATCAACGATATATTTTTAGAGCGCATAAATCCTCGGTCACATCTTCCGGAGCAAATCATGAAATTCCTCCACGCCGCCGATCTGCATTTGCGCGCGGCCGACGCCTCCGAGCAGCTACAGGCCCTGAAGATCATCGTCCACCTGGCGGCCGAGCACGACGCCGACTTCCTGTTGTTCGCCGGTGATCTGTTCGACAGCGATCACGACGCCGACCGCCTGCGTCCCCAGGTGCGTCAGGTGTTAGAGGTGTGGGACCGCCCGGCGGTCCTGGTTCCCGGCAATCACGATGCCCGCAGCTACGGCTCGACGGCCGACTATGGCGACAAGGCCCTGCTGGCCCAGGGGGACATTCAGGTCTTCGAGAACCTGGGCGAGCTGCCCCTGGTCTGCCTTCCCTACCGGGACAAGCGGGGCTTTGCCGACCTGCGGGAGGACCTGGCCCGGCTACAGGGACCTCTGGTGGTGGCCTGTCACGGCACCCTTTATCTGGACCAGTGGCTGGGCTGGCTGCGAGAGGAAAAGGAGGATGTGGGCGACTACTTCCCCGTCTTTCCCGAAGATCTGCAGGACCTGCCCATTCGCTACCTGGCCATGGGTCACTTTCACCGGCGGTTCTACCACACCACCTCACCCATTCTCTGCTGCTATCCGGGCTCCGCCTTTCCGTTGACGGCCCGGGAGCTGGGGCCGCGATCCGTGGCTGTGGTCCAAATAGACGGGGAAAAGTCGGCCCAGGTCAACGCTATCCACCTCAAGGGAGTTCCCTGGTACCAGGAGATCTCCCTGAAATGCTTCCCCTGGCGCGAGGAGGAGATGTTCCAGGAGCTGGAGGGACTTCTGGCCGGTCTCAAACCCCATGCCCGTCCCGTGGTGACCGTCACGGGCTATGCCCGGGATGAGCGACTGCTGCGAGAACGCCTGGAGAAACGGCTGGACAAGCTGGGTGGTCCAAAACCACGGGTAAACCTGTTCGATTACAGTCGTCTGATGGAAAATGCCTTTTTCCGCATGTTCGCCGAGCAGATCCACAAACAGGATCCTGACGACGATGCGGAGGCTGGGGCCGTCTCGGAGAAGGCCCTGGAGATCATCACCCTGGGGTTTTCGCACCTGCAAAAGAGAAAACGATGATCCTGAAGAGCCTTCACATGGACAATTTCGGCCTTTTTCAAGGCAAGGCATTGGAGTTTGGGCCGGGCTTCAACCTGATCTTCGGTGCCAACGAATCGGGCAAGACCACCCTGGTAGACGCCATCGTGATCAGCCTGCTGGCCCGCACCGACAAAAAGGGCGGCGCTCTGAAGAGCATACCCCGGTCGCTGAAACACCTGAAGGACCGCTACGGCTCGGAGATCTCTCTGCGGGTGGTGGTAAACCAGGACGACCGTGAGCTGGATTTCCCGGACCCGGAGACCTTCCGCGACCGCTGGGGTATCGGCTGGGATGAGCTGCGGGCCATCTTCATCGCCCGGGAGGGGGATCTGGAGCTGGCCAGGGGAGATGGCCGCGAGTTCCGCGACTGGTGGGAGACCCTCAAGGGCAAGCTGTTAGGCTTCCAGGAGGAGCCCCGGCAGGTGCTGAAAAAGATCGCCGCCGAGGCGGACCTGACCGAAAATCTCGGTCTAAAGGAGGCTCAGCAGAGGCGGACAGAGGAAATTCAGCAGAAGCTAACCTGGTTCACAGATAACGAACAGAGGATTCACTCCCTGCGCGGGCTGGAAAAGACCTATGACGAGCTGAAGCTCAAAGAGAAAAAGCTTCTCCAGGAGGCGGAGAACACCAAAAAAGGGGTGCACAAGGCCAGACTCCTGCGGGCCGATGAGATGTACCGGCAGATGAAAATCACCCGCGAGAAGCTGCAGGCCGAACACGGCCGCTATACGGAGAAGGACCTTAATGAGTGGCAGAAATTGGCCGGCGAGTCGGATAAGGAAGCGGCCCAGCTGACCTGGCTGCGCCAGCAGAAGGATCTGGAACAGACGCGGCACAAGGATGCAGAGACCAAGATGGCGCAGCTAGCCCGACAGGTGGGGCTTCTCTCGGAGAAACTGCGCTCCGCGGCCGACAGGGAGCAGGAGCTTGCCGAGGTGGCCCTTCAGGAGGGGAAAAAGCTGGGCAGCGACATCCCTGGCTGGGCACCGTGGATTGCCTGGGGAACCTCAGCTCTGGCCCTCATCCTGGGCCTGTACGCAAAAACTCTACCTCTTATCGTCGGCAGCGTCATGCTGGTGGCCCTGGCCATCGGCCTCACCTTCATCCTTCGCCGGGCAGCCGGGCAGAAAGGCCTGTTCCTTCACCGGCGGGAAAAGCTTCTCCGCTGGGGGCACGAGCTGGGACTTGAGGCACAGACCCTGCCGGACCTCCTGCTGCAGTTGATGGACCAGCGGAAAAAGAAGGACGAGCTGGAGGGCCAGCGCAAACAGCTCCAGGATCAACTGCCCAAACTGACCAGGACCGTCGAGGGTCTGACCAAACAGGAAAAGGCGAAAGCCGGGGCCATGGAGAAGATCCTCGGCCAGATCCGCCACCTGCGCGACAGGGTGGGACTGGCCGACCTGGAGGAGCTGCGCAGACGGGTCCAGACCAAGACAGAGCTGGACAGTGATGTAGAAAAAAAACACAAGGGCGGCCTACGGGCGTTGTTGGGCCCCGATGAGGCCCTGTGGCCGGGCAAGCTCGAGGAGCTGAGCTCCATGGACCAGATCCAGGCCGTGGAGGACGAGAGCCTGCTGGAGGAGCTCAATAAGCACCTGACAGAGTGCCGCCGGAGACAACGCAGCGCCTACGAGGACTTGACCAATCTGACGGCCGAGCTGAAGGCCGGTTTCGGCTGTCAGAAGCCCGAGGAGGTAGCCTGGAAGGTGGCGGATCTGAGGCGCGAGCTGAAGGGAACCCAGATCCTCGAGCGGGCCGGACAGCGGGTCAGGGATGTCTTTGACCGCTTGCTGCAGAAATCCGACGCCATCCTGGACGATGTCATCGGAAGCGAAACGGTTCGCCGGAGATTTCAGAAGACCACCGGCGGCAAGTACCGTTCGGTGACCATGGAAAACCTGATCCCCCGGGTCACCGACGACCAGGGACGCGATTGGGACTTCGCCAGCCTGAGCACGGGCACCAAGGACCAGCTGTTGACCATCCTGCGGGTGGCTCTGGCGGAAAAGCGTTTGTACGATAAAAGCTTCTTCATCTTCGACGACGCCCTGGTGAACAGCGACCGGACCAGGCTCCGGGAGCAGATGCAGATGCTGGGCCGGCTGACCCAGGACGGCTGGCAAATCCTGTTCCTGACCGCCCAGGACGAGGTGCGCCAGGAGGCGGAGCGTCTGACCGGGATGGGGGTGCAGGTGAAACTTTTTGATCTGTGAGGTGCTCGGGGAGCGTTTTTTAAGCGAAAGGGAATACGAGACCATATGGCAGGAGCGATCCCAAGATGAAAGTGACCATGGCTCAGTTGAACCCCACTGTGGGAGATGTGGAGGGGAACGCGGCCAAAGTGGCGCAGGTCCTGGGCAAGTGCTCCGGCGAAAAACCAGATCTTGTGGTCTTCCCGGAGCTTTTCTTGGTGGGCTACCCACCCCGGGATCTGCTGGAGCGAGCGTGGTTCATCGAAAAAAGCCAGCAGGCGACCCGGAAGCTACAGGAGATCTCCAAGAAGTACCCGGAAACGGGCATCCTGGTTGGCACGGTGCTGCCCACGAAAAAGGAGACGGGCAAGGGGCTTTACAACTCCGCTCTGTTGATCCATAAGGGCAAGATCATCTTCGGCCAGCACAAATCCCTGCTGCCCACATACGATGTCTTCGACGAGTCCCGGTATTTCGACCCCGCCCTAGAAGTAGACACAGTGCCCTTCAAGGGGGAGGTCCTGGGCATCTCCATCTGTGAAGATGCCTGGAACGACCCGCAGCTATGTTCCTGGAGAAATTATCCCCTGGACCCCATCGCCCTTCTGGCCGAGAAGAAGGCCACCATTCTGGTGAACATCTCCGCATCTCCCTTCGCCGCCGGCAAGGAGGAGGTCCGCCATCGCCTGGTCCGCAATCACGCCCGAAAACACGAGCTGCCTTTCATCTTCGTCAATCAGGTCGGGGCCAATGACGAGCTCGTCTTCGACGGAAGGAGCCTGTTCATCGATGCGCACGGGGAAACCGTGGTGGCCCTTCACTCATTCCAGGAGCACCTGCTGACCGTAGACACCGCCAGCGCCGGCGCCCCCGGACAATATGTCCCCCAGGACCAGGTAGAGTCGATCTACCAGGCACTGGTCCTGGGCATCCGCGATTACACCCG
>DAOVRJ010000124.1 GCA_030628225.1 Candidatus Zixiibacteriota bacterium
AGCAACAGGTTGGGAGGACGAGGGGGACACTTCCCCCTTCCAACCCAACCCAACCAGGGGTTAGGGTTTAGGGGAAAACAAGAAAACCATCTTCTATCACAGTGAATTACATGTTGGGAGGTAGAGGCGGGGTCACTAACCCCTGATCCCTAAATCCTTTCCGTACAGAAAAAACAGCCCGTCGGGCGGTGAAAGACCCAACGGGCTTGGCTCATTCCGCGCTTTCCTCGATCCTACAGTCTCATCCCCCTGGCTTCCTGCACCCACTGCACGCCCTCGTCGGCGTTCCTGAAGACCTCCTTGAACTTGTCGAGCATCTCCTGGGCCTGTTTCTTGTCGCCCATATCATTGTAAATCAGGACCAGAGTGTAAAGACAATCGGCATCGTTGGGGTTCTGGCGCAGGACTATCTGCAGGGTGGAAACGGCCTGCTCAAACTTTCCGGCCCGGTAATAGGCGTTCCCCAGAGCGTGGAGGTAGAAACCACTGTACAGGGAGCTGGGACTCAAATCCACGGCTCTGCGATAGCTCTCTATGGCTATTTCATACTCTTTCTGGGCCAGGTAGATCTGCCCCATCAGGTGAAACAGGATCCTGTCCGCTTTGTAGCGCTTCAGATTCCGCTTGGTCAGCCACTCGTCAACCTTTTCGGCATCGGCCAGGGCAGTTTCCAGGTCGCCCATGGCCACGTGGACCCGCCCTAAATTATAGTGGGCACCAGGATCCCTGGGATTCAGCTCCACGGCCCGCATGGCCTCGGTGAGAGCCTGCTTCAGGTTTCCCCTTCTCAAATAGCTGTAAGCCAAATATTGGCGCGAGCCGGCCTCAGCCTCCGCGCCGGCGGCCTTTTCCGCCGCCTCCAGGAAATAATCGATGGCCCGGGAATATTGTCCCTGGATCCGGTGAACCTCCCCCAGGTGATGGAGGACAAAGCGCAGATCCGGGTTGATCTCCAGAGCCTTTTGGTAGTGCTTGATGGCCTCTTGGTATCTACCCCTGGCCTGCTCCAGCTCGCCCATGCTGTCGTAAGAATTGGCCTGGTATGGGGTCATGTCCTTGTACTTCTCCAGGTTCTGCAGGGCCTTATCGAAATCCCCTTTGGCCAGGTACAGGTAGCCCAGAGAGTTATAGGCCAGAACGTACTTGGGGTTCAGCTCCACGACCTTCTGAAAGGAGAGGATGGCCTCGTCGTAGCTCTCCGTTCTCAGGTGCTCCAGCCCCTGGAAGGCCAGGGCTTCGCTATCGTGGGGGTATCTCTCCGTCCAGCGGTCAATGGCCTGCTGAGCTTTGGCAAAGTCATAATGCAAATAGGCGTCCTGAAGGACGATGAACAGACGCTCTTTCTCCGTCACCCGGTCTTTCCCATCCTCACCCTTCATGTAGCCCAGAGCCTTCATCTGGTACTGTAGGGCCTTGGCCTCATCGCCCAGGTTCTGCAGGGCCATGCTCAGGCGGCTGTAAGCCACCGCGAACTCCGCATCCAGCTCCACGGCCTTGCCGAAATGCTCCGCCGCCTCGCTGAAATAGAGTTTGTCGGCAGCCTCAATGCCCTGTTTATACTCGGCCAGGGCCTTTTGGGAGGTGGTGCTCAGCTGCTCGCCTTTCTGGCCACACCCAAAGGTCATTAGGGCGGCCATCACAGCCAGGCCCACCAGTACTCTTCTGCTCATCGCCATTGTCCTCCGTTGAAGGTGAAGGTTTCCCCACAGAGCTGCCGGGGTCCTCTCATCGCCTCCTTGGTGCTAAAAATTGGGGTTCAACCGGCTCCCAGCAGCACATCCACATCGATGATAAAGCTCACATCCCGCTATGTCAAGGACTTTTCGTCCAACTCCGCAGAAACGAAAACGGCAGGCCATGCCTGCCGCAAGGAGAAAACTGTCCGCGCATCTACCGGACCAGGTCTGTCAGCATCTTCTCCACCTTATCGTACCAACCGATGGTCATCAGATGGACCCCGTGACATAGATCCTGACACCCGGCAATGAGCTCCCGGGCAATGGCCAGACTCTCGTCCACCACATCGGAGCTCTTCTCCAAACGCTCGATGAGCCCCTCGGGCACCCGGATCCCAGGGATCTTCTCGTTCATGAAACGGCCCATACGGGGTGATTTTAACAGAACAATGCCGGCCAAGACCTTGGTCTCGAGATGTTTGATCTGGTCCATGAAAGCGGCGAAGGCATCCAGATCGTAGATGGCCTGTGTTTGAAAAAATCGGGCCCCACCGGCCACCTTCTTCTCCATCTTGATGATCTCCAGCTCGGGAATGTCGGCCTGGGGATGAACCACCGCTCCCGGGAAAAAGGTGGGCGTCCCATCCAATGGGTTGCCGGCCAGGTCTTTTCCCGACATCAGGGTGGAGATCATGTGCAGCATCTGCACCGAGTCCAGGTCATAAACCGGCTTGGCCTCTTTGTGATCCCCCAGGCTCTGGTGATCGCCGGCGACCACCAGGATGTTCTCGATGCCCAGGACAGCGGCTCCCAACAGCTCGCTCTGCAGGGCCAGGCGGTTCTTATCCCGGGCGGTCACGTGAAAAACCGGCTCCATCCCGGATTCCACCAGCAGATGAGATACGGCCAGGGAGCTGATGCGCATTATCGCGTGGGGGTTCTCGTTGATATTGATGCCCTGGACGAACTTCCACAGCAACCGTGCCGTGGATATCGTCTGCTGGACGTTGGTGCCCTTCGGGGGGACGATCTCGGCGGTGACGGCAAAACGGCCCGCCTCCAGCTCCTGGCTGAGTTTGGACATTCTTGTCTCTCCGGTGAGAAAGGCGGATTCTGGATGAGTCGATCAAGGCTCGTCAGATACTCTAGGATTTCCCCACCATCCCTCTTCCCCACTCCAGGGCTTAGGGACCCTGCACCCCCCCTCCCCACCAGGGATCAGGGAAAATACAGAGCTTATTAAAAAACTCAGGCGCACTGACTATCCGGATAGAACGGAATCACGAAATCTTTATCCCCTAACCCTAAATCCTAACTCCTCTTTTCAACGAATACGAGCTACGAACACGATCACATTATTTCCCTAACACCTAACTCCCTAATCCCTAACCCCTCTCTTTTCACAGATATGTGTTTTTCTTTCCAGCATCCTGCATCTTTACTTGGCGATTCCCTTCCTGGGAATATGCAGAGTCAGGTTGCCGGGCTTTACCGTCCTCTCAAAATCCTTGGGCGGCTGATAGCGGCGTAGGCGATCCAGCTCACCCCGCTTCTTGAGGCGCTCGTAGATCTCCACCCAGCAACATTCCCGCTGGGGATCCACCTCGCACTGGCCATCTTTGGCCCCGCCGCAGGGTCCGTTGATCAACCCTTTGGGGCACCTCGTCACCGGGCAGATGCCCCGGGTCAGGTCCAGGATGCACTGACCGCACATGGAGCAGCGCTCCGTAAACTCCCCGTGCCGCCGGATATTGGCCAAAAACAGGCTGTCCAGGCCCGGATGAACCGTCTTGTCCGTCACCTGAGAGGCCGACTGGACGCCGGCGCCGCAGGCCAAGATCAGCAGGCCATCGGCCTGACCGATCTGCTCCTTCAGCTCGTTGAAGATGGAGCGGACCTTTAATGTGTGACAGGCCACGTCGATGACCACGGTGCCCACCACCTTCTTTCCGTGGCTGTTGAGCTTCTCCTCCATCTCCCACACCTCCTCCTCCCCCCCTGTATGACAGATGGTGGCACAGTCACCGCAGCCGACGATGAAGATCTTTTCCTCCCCCTCCAGGGATTGCAGAATTTCCTGGAAGGGCTTTTGTTTGCTGGCGATCATGGTTTAAATCCAGGGTTATGAGTCGAAAAAAAGACGGATACTGGATACTGGATTCTTGTTCCCCGACCCCCTATCACCGATCCTCGATCCTGGATCCTGGTGAAAGGCTGAGGTTCGAGAATCGAGAGTCGAGATTCGTGAAACCGCCGGGAATCGGGAACCCTCCCCCCAACCACCCCATTGGCAGTCGGCAGGAAGCAGCGGCAATAGCAATGGCAGTGGCAATTATGGCCGAGCTTCGAACATCGAGTTTCCAGCTTCGTTACGAGCCTCGACACCGACAAATGAGCATCGAGCATCCCATTTCTCTCAACTCTCTAAACTCTCTCAACTCTCTAAACTCCTTACTTCCTCAACGCACCGGCACGTGCCAATCCTGGGAACGGTTGTCGTCCCGGCTCTGACCGTCGGTGAAGACAAAATCCACGACTGTGACATCCTGATCGGTGGGAACCACCACCCACCACGATCCCCCGGATAGCTGCTCCATGAGAGTCTGAACAGCCTGGCCATCCCCAAACTCACTGGTCCCAGGCGGAATCACCCGGGGCACCGTCCAGCCATTAACGCCCCAGTGTAAGAAAATCTGCTCGGCATCCTCTAGGGGACCTCCCCGGGGATCATAGAGGATGGCGATCTCCTGCCCCCTGCGCGGCTCCTCCGGTTCCCAGTAGACCTGGCCTGTGCCATTTTCGCGCGCCGGGGTTTCCAAGGCCGCCCGGCGGAACCAGGGATCGTTGGTGTCCAGGACAAAGGACACCAGCCGGGCTTCCAGAATCTCAACTACCGAACTGTAATAGCCCAAACCGTCCGGCTCGTATATCCTGCTGTCCACATCGACAAACCATTCCGGCAACCCGTTGATGATATACTTGTAGCTGTACCTGCCGGCAGGAAGCGGCGCAGCGGTCTCCCACAGGCCATCGCCGTCATCATCGGTCATGGACAAAGCCTTTTGGGGATCCCAATCCATGAAATCCCCCACCACCAGGACCTGCCACACGTCCTCGGGGATGGAATAGCGCTTCAGCTCCACCTCCAAGTAAATCCTCTCATCCTCCTGCAGATGGAACTGATAGAAATAGGGGTCATAGCGGGGCTTGATGATCTCCAGATAATACTCCCCCGGCAGGAGCTCCTCAAACCGAAACTCTCCTCTCTGGCTCAGGGATAGCTCCCTGATCTCCTCCGACCCCTGTTCATCCTCCTGGCAGATCAAGCTGACGTCCACATCCTCAAAACCGCGGCCAGACTCCAGGATGACCCTGCCTGTGAGGGTTCCCTCATCCGGAAAGGAAAGCCGGACGCCCTGATAGATGTGGCCGCAGCCTAAAAACAGCAGAACGGGGAACAACCAGAGCCATACGGGGATGCTCCTCATCGTCTTGCCCGCCTTGCCCACGGCACCGTCATAGCTCCTCCGGACGGAAACCCACACCCGCTTTCAATCTTCGGCGCCCTTCCCTTCGAATCTCGAATCTCGAGTCTCGGCTTTTGCATTGTCTTTGCTTTAACCAGGATCCAGGATCCGAGCGATGAACTCGGAGTTCGGAGCTCGGAACGATTCGAGCGTGGAATGCGGAACGCGGAACTGAAAAGCAAAAACAATAATATCTGGGATGGAGTGAGGGAAAACTCCGCACTCCGAGTTCCCAGCTCCGCGCTCAAAAGGCTCTCTACTCTAAAACTCCTTCTCCACCTCGGTGACGGCCTCCTCGAAGATCTGCAGACACGTATCGATGTGCTCGCTCTCGACGATGAGCGGTGGTGAAAAGCGGATGGTGCTCACCCCACACCCGAAGCAGATCAGGCCTTTCTGCCAGGCCCTGGTGACGATGGCCGTCCGCTCCTGCGGAGCGTACTCCTTGGTGGCCTTATCCTTGACCACCTCCAGGCCGACCATCAGCCCCTTGCCGTTGACGCGATCGATGAGCTGATGGTCCTTCTGGATCTGCAACAGCCCATCCAGCAACCTCTGGCCCTGCCTGACGGCATTCTCCATCAACCCCTCTTCGATCAGCCGGATGGTCTCCAGGGCAGCCACGCAGGAGATGGGGTTTCCGCCGAAGGTGTTGGCGTGGGCCCCGGACGGCCAGTCCATCAAGTCCCGGGGAGCGACGCAAGCCCCCAGGGGCATGCCCGAAGCCAGTCCCTTGGCCAGAGTGATGATGTCCGGCACCACACCCCAGTGTTCGATGGCCATCATCTTCCCCGTGCGGCCCATGCCCGACTGGATCTCGTCGGCGATGAACAGGATGCCGTACCTGTCCAGCACCTCTTTGATCTTACCGAAGAACTCGGCGGGCGGCACCACGTAGCCTCCCTCTCCCTGAATAGGCTCGCTGATCAGAGCGGCCACCTCCTCCGGGGGCACCGCTCCGCGGAAGAGAACGTCCTCCAAGATCTTGACGCACTCAAAGTCGCATTTGCCGTAGGTCTGACCGTAGGCACAGCGGTAGCAGTTGGCAAAGGGAATATGAGTGACGCCGGGCACCAGTGGAAAGAAACCCTTGCGCTGCACGGTCTTGGTGCTGGTAAAGGACAGCGACCCCATGGATCGCCCGTGGAAACCATTGTAGAAGGCCAGATACAAAGGCCGTTTGGTCTTGTACCGGGCCAGCTTGATGGCCGCCTCGACGGACTCGGTGCCTGAGTTGGTCAGAAAGACCCGCTTTTGCCCATCTCCCGGGCAGATATCCGACAGCTTCTTGGCTATGGCCGCCTGCTGCTCGTAGTAAAAGTCCGTCCCGCAGGTGTGGATAAGCGTTTCCGCCTGCCGCTTGATGGCCTTGACGATAGCCGGATGACAGTGTCCCGTGGTAACGGTGGCTATCCCGGCGATGAAATCTAAAAAGCGGTTGCCGTCGGGGTCCTCCATGTACATGCCCTCTCCCTTGGCCACAACCATGGGATAGGAGCGGGGATAGGAGGGAGAGATATAGGTCTTGTCCAGGTCGACGATGGCCTGGCCCTTGGGCCCGGGCAGTTCGGTGCGCACGCGAGGTCCTTTCATGTGGTTCTCCTTGTGGGTTGAGTGTTATGGTGATTGTTTGCTTTTGTTCAGCATAAAGAGATCAGAGATCAGGGACCCCGGAAAGACAGGGATTAGGGGGCAGGGGTTAGGGATTAGGGACCCCGTCTCCACTCCCCAACATGCCATTCACTATGATAGAAGATGGTTTTCTTGTTTTCCCCTAACCCCTAAACCCTCTATCCTAAATGCTGGTGTGGATGGATTGGGAGGGGGAAGTTTCCCCCTCGCTGCAGCCAGC
>DAOVRJ010000120.1 GCA_030628225.1 Candidatus Zixiibacteriota bacterium
AGGGTACACAGGTATCCCTTTTTATGGGTCGTTCACTATTACGGAGAGTTCCCGGCGGAAAAATCCTACAGTGGCCCCAGGGCATGCTGGCCAGAGCGAGGGGGAAACTTCCCCCTACAAAAAGATTCATTTCAAATTGCAAAGTGCAAATTTTAAATTGAAAAATGAAGTGCGAAACCAATGATCCGGAAACTTATCAGTGAGTTCATGCTAAGTCAATTTAATATTTGATATTTACATTTTACAATTTGCAATGGCAGCACCGCAGGTGCTGCTAAATCGAGGGAGCGTGGTGGGTTGCGACCCAAGAGAGCAACAGGTGGGGTGGACCTCCCCCTCAAACAACAAAAAAGCCGATCTCATCGAGACCGGCTTTCCCTTTTTCTGATATATCATTCCGCTCTATTCCGGCACATGCATGCCCAGCAACTCCATGATCACCGTGGCCGCCTCTTCGATTGATCGCATGGTCACATCGAAGGTCTGCCATCTATTTTCCTGAAAGATCTCCATGCTCAGCTTGAGCTCTTTCCTGATCACCCTCAAATCCGTATAGGATGGCAAATCCATCCGGTAGCTCTCAGCACGGGCTTTGCGGAGCAGCTTAAGCCTTTCCGGGCGGATGACCAGCCCGACCACCTTGTGTGGGTCAATCTCGAAGAGCTTTTCGGGCAGCCTGGCATCCGGAACGATGGGCACATTGGCCACCTTGAACCCTCTATAGGAAAGATATATACTTATTGGTGTTTTACAGGTACGGGAGACACCCACCAGTACAATATCAGCCCTGTGCAGATCCCCGGGCCTGAGTCCATCGTCGTGTTTTATAGCGAAATTCATGGCCTCGATACGTTCGAAGTAGGCCTGATCCAGTCCCTTGAATAGCCCCGGCTTAGCCATGGGAGAGAGCTCCAGGAGATCGGTGAGCCTGCTTAGCACCGGCCCTAAAATATCGATGATCGGCACCGCATGCTTCCGTCCACTGGTGAGGATCATCCTCCTCAGCTCTGGCACGACCAATGTGTACACCACAATTCCGCGCACCTTTCCGGCATCCCTTATGACCTCACGAATCTGAACGGCATTGCGCACATATCTCACCCGGTGGATGGTAGTCTGAGAGGTGCTGAACTGCGTCAGAGCTGCCTTTACAACCAGCTCGCAGGTCGACCCCGTGGCATCTGAGACGATGAAAATATGGCGCATCTTCCGCGTTGCAGGCTTCTTGGCCATCTTGCCTACTCCATGACTTTAAGTTAGTAAAACTCTATCACTAGCCACCCAAGATACGCATCACCTGTTCGCAGGTCACCAGATAGGCAAATCCAAAGGCCAGGTTGCTCAGTGTGGCCCGATGGAGCTCCTCGGTGGCGGTGGCCGTACCGTCGGCCAGGAAGAAGACCCGGAAATCCCGGACGAAGGCGTCCCGGGCGGTGGTCTCACAGCACAGATTGGTCATCACCCCTCCGATGATCAGGTCTTTGATGCCTTGCTTGTGCAGGTGACTCTCCAGATCCGTCCCATAAAAAGCGCTGTAGCGATTCTTGGCCACTACCTTCTCTCCGGCCAGCGGCACGATCTCCGGCATCAGCTGCGCTTCAAAAGTTCCGCACATGATCAGGCTCCCCCACCACTGCAGCAGCATACCCCCTTCATTCTGCCGGCTCCCATGGCCATGCTGGCTATATATCACCGGCAGGTCATGCTGGCGGCATGCGTAGATAAGCTTCACCAGACGGGGGAGAATTTGCCCGGCCAGAGGCCGAAAGTGTTCCTGCATGTCCACCACCAGCAGGGCGCTCTGTTCCGGCATTATTTTGGCCCGGTGGGGATGTCTCCGGGACAATTCCCTAATGAACTCCTCGTTTTCCATCGGCAGCACCCATATCTCCACTGGAAACAGTGGCTTTCTTCTCCCGGTGAACGATCCACAGAAGCCTGTTTTTAACCCTTTCGGCGAATGAGTCTGTGTATGTGTAGATCACGGGAACGACCACCAGGGTCAGCAGTGTCGATACGGTCAGTCCTCCAATCACTGCAATGGCCATTGGAGCCCTGACCTCTGATCCCTCTCCCATACCTATAGCCAGAGGCGTCAGACCCAGAATGGTGGTCAGGGCTGTTAGCAGGATGGGACGCAGACGCACCCCGCCGGCTTTTATCAGAGCGTCCCGACGGTTAAGCCCTGACTCCCGAGCCCTTTGGACGTAGTCCAGAAGCACGATAGCATTATTCACCACGATGCCTAGTAACATGACGATCCCGATCAGGGCATTAACGGTGATGGTGGAACCCATTATCAGGTGAGCGACGAACAGGGCCAAAAGAGCCCCGGTGACGGCAAAGGGGATGGAGAACATAATGGTGAAGGGGTGCACGAAGGACTCGAACAGGGCGGCCATAATCATATAGACCAGTAAAGCGGCGAAGATGAAATCGATGATCAAATCCTGCATTGACTCTCGCATGGATTCATCCTCGCCGGAGTAACTGATCAGATACCCGTCGGGCAGGCGGATCTTGTCCATCTCCCTGCGCACATCGGTCATTGTGCTGCGCAGATCCCTGTCGCCAATGTTTCCCCCTATCAAGGCAACGCGCATCTGATTCTCCCGATAGAGCTTTGCCGGCATCTGTCCATACTCCATCCTGGCCACCTGCCGCAGGGGAACATCAATGCCCAGCGGGGAATGAATCATCACGCTGCCCAGTCGCTCTATTTCGTTTCGCTGGTTCTCAGCCAACTGAACCCGAATGTCGATCTCGGTGCCATACTTCTCCACCCGTGTGGCCACTTTTCCCTGAAGCGCGGTCTGGATGGTCTGGCCAATCTGAAAGGCTCCCAGGCCAAGATTGGCCGCTTTCTCCCTGTCCACCACCCAGCGAATCTCCGGGTTGGCCTCCTCCACGCTGCTGGTGGTCTCCTTGATACCCAGCACACCTCCCAATCGGCTCTCTATCTGCTGGGCCAGATTCTTCAGCACATCAAAATCCTGACCGCTGACCTTGATCTCCACATCCCCGTGTGCGCTGCCCTGCATCTGGTCCATGGTGGCTACCTGGAATTTAGCTCGCCCTATCTGTCGCAAAGTGTCCCGCAGCACATCGACCACCTCCATGGTGGTGACATCCCGCTTGTCCCTGTCCACCAATCGGACGATCATGGTGGCCACGTTTGCCACCTGATCGGCGGTTGCATCTCCCGCTTCCCCCCCCATGTCAAACACCACCTCGGTTGCTGGCAGACTGAACAAATAGTCCTCCAGCTCCGTCATCAGAGCCTTGGTCTCCTCCAGGGGAGATCCCGCCGGAAGGGTGACAAAGATCTGGAAGATGCCTTCGTCGGATTGGGGCATGAAATCGACCCCAATGGCGGGGACCAAAAACAGAGAGCCCACGAAGAGGATCAGGGCAAACAGCAGAATTCGTACCCTGTGGTTTAGAGAATTATTCAGGACTCGCAGATAAATCCGGCGTATGGGATCGATGAAGCTCTGAGCTTTAACGATCCGGGCTGTGGCCTTTTGATTCAACAACTTTGCTGATATCATGGGCACCAGGGTCAATGCTACTATCAGGCTGGCCGAGAGGGAAAAGGCGATGCTGGCTGCCAGCTGCCCGAAGAGAATTTTCACCACCCCGGCGGTGAACAGGATGGGGATGAAAATAACCATGGTGGTCAGGGTAGAAGCGGTAATGGCCATGGCCACCTGAGCCGCTCCTTTGCTGGCCGCCGTGTTGCGGTCCTCTCCTCCCTGAAGCCGGCGGTAGATGTTCTCCAAGACCACTATGGAGTTGTCCACCAGCATGCCGATGCCTATGGCCAAACCTCCCAGGGAGATGATGTTGATGGAAATGCCCAAAAAGTACAGGGGAAAGAATGTGATCAGCACCGAGATGGGAATGGCCGTGCCGATGATAAAAGAAGCGCGATAACTACGCAGGAAGAGAAAAAGGACCAGCACCGCCAGGATGGCCCCGAACAGGGCCGCGTTTCGCACATTGTTCACCGATGCCTGAATATAGGTGGCCGAGTCGAAAAGCTCGCTCATGGCAACATCTGCAGGCAGACGTTTCTCGATCCGGCTCAGCTCCTTGCGCACTCTCTTGGACACCTCCACGGTATTGGCGTCTGACTGCTTCATGATGGCTACCACAGTGCTATTCTGCCCCTGCATCCGGGCGAAAGCCGTCTCCTCCACTGGAGCATATATCACCGTGGCTATATCCCTCAGTCGCACGGGCACACCACCAACCACGGTCACAACAACATTCTTGATATCATCCAGGCTCTCGAACTCGCCCCGAGATTTGACCTGATAGTCGCGCCCTCCCTGTACGATATGCCCCGAGCTAATATCCAGATTCTCTGCCCGGAGCTGCTGCACCAGCCGATCGAGGGACAATCCCACCCCCATCAGCCTCTTCTGGTCCACCTGAACGGAGATCTCCCTGAAACCCCCTCCCCAAACCCATACCGAGCCCACACCATCTAGCTGTTCCAGATAGGGCTGGACCAGGTCCTCGGCCATCTTGCGCAGCTCGCGCATGGTTCTCTTGTCGCTGTTGATCCCGTGGACGGACACCGGAATGCTGCTGGGATCGTACTTGAGCAGCATGGGGTTCTCCATGTCCTCGGGCAGAAAACCATCCTTGTATTGCTCGATCATCTCCCGGATGTCCGTCATGGCCTGGTCCAGGTCCGTTCCCCACTTGAACTCCAGCTGCATCGAACAATTTCCCAGGCGAGACGTCGAGCTGACATTTTTGATGCCAGCCGCCCGGCTTACGGCCATCTCCAGTGGTTTTGTGACCAGCTTCTCGATCTCCTGGGGACCAACGCCAGGGTAGTTGGCCGATAGAAAGATGACTGGAAGGTAGATGTCCGGGATGAACTCCACGGGCATTTTTATCAATGAGACCAAACCCAGAACCACGAATACCATGACGATCATGGTGATGGCCACAGGCCTCTTGACCGAAAAATTAGAAAGAAACATCGCCGTCCTCGCTTACCTTTTTACTTTCGCTGGCCGCATCTTGATAAGTTGTTTTCACCAAATCTCCCTCTTTTAATCCAAACTGCCCCCGAACCACCACCTTCTCCTGATCGGTAAGGCCTTTAACGATCTCCACCCTGCCATCCTGCTCCACGCCGGAGATCACCTCCCTGACCATGGCTTTTCCTTCCTCCACCACGAAAACGTGTTCTAAGCCCATGTCTCTTATAATGCCACTCTGGGGAATGGAAAGCACATCCTGCCGGCGATCTACAACCAGCTCGATGTCTGCCAACATGCCTGGTTTCAATAATCCTCTATCGTTGAGCGCCGTGATCTCCACCTCCATAGTGCGACTGAGACGATCTATGGTCAGGCCGGTGCGGGTCACCTGGCCCGTAAATATCTCTCCCGGATAAGTGTCCAGGAAGATCCTGGCCTCCTGGCCCACTTTGATCCGCGGCACCTCGTCCTCAGGGACCCCGATGATGGCCTTTACAGTATCAATTTTCACCAGCCTGTATACGGGTGGTCCACCCATCATGGCGTTATAATATTCCCCCACCTCGCCGTTCTTTTCAGCAACAGAACCGCTAAAGGGGGCGATGACACTGCTGTTCTTCAAGGCCCACTGCGCTACAATATAAGCAGCGTGAGCTTGCTTTTCTCCGACACGAACCGCCTCTATCCGGTCGTCGGAGACTATTTTCTCCCTGTGCAGGCGCTCGATCCTTTTTAGATCGGCGCTGGCCTTCTCGTAGGCCATCTTGGTCTGTTCCAAGTGAGCAACTATCTCCTCCTGACCCAATGTGGCCATGACGGCACCCTCAGTGACTCGCTCTCCTACCTCATAGTCGAGCTTGGCGATCCGGCCACTGAGGTTGAACTCCAGTCTGGCCTCCCTGTCGGGACGCAGCTCGCCGATAAAGCGCAACACATCCTCTGCATCCATAGCTTGTGGAGTCACCACTTGAACCGGTATGAGCTTATCTGTGCTATCACTCTGCTCTTTCGACCCGCAGCCCATGAAAAACAATAAGGCCGTCGCTGCCACGCAAAAAGCCAATTTTGACACGGTCATCCGTTACCTCCTCAACGAAATCAGTTAAAAAGGCATCATGCCCATCAAGCTCTCTAATCTGGCTTGAGCCTTGTATATCTCATACCGGGTGCTGGCACAATTCACACGGGCCTCGGTGAGAATCATCTGGGCGTCGATCTTGTCCACCTGGGTGGCCATTCCCTCCCGGTAGCTGGCCTCGTTGACCCGATAGTTTTCCTCGGCACTGGCCAATGCTCGCATGGCCATATCCAAACGGCTTGTTGCCTCCTGCAGGTCTAAAAATGCCTGGCTAACCTGCAGTTTAATCCCATCGCGAAAAGCTCTTAGTTCATGTTCCGCCTGTCGATAGCCGGCCTTACTCTGCTTATATCGAGCCAGGTTTCTGGTGCCAGAAAAAATTTCCCAACTGGCCAGTCCCATTAGCATCCAGTAGTCATCATCGGGATCGAACCGATATTTATCCTCATACCATCCATAATCTAAAACCAGATTCACTTTTGGCAAAAAACTGCTTCTGGCCAAGCTCACAGACTTCTCCGCCATTGTGAGCTGGGTTTGAAAGCCCCTCAATGCGGGATTTGATTCAAAGGCCACTTGAACGCACTCGTCCAGAGTTAAATCTAGTGGCCTGCTTTCTTCAACCTCCGTCAGAAAGACCTCGCGGCCCGGATCCTGGTTGAGCAGACTGTTAAAAGCTCGCCGAGCCATGATCAGGCCGTTTACAGCCCTGAGGCTATCCTGTAGGGTGGAACTTAGCAGGACGTCGCCTCTTAGGGTTTCCGCCCGGCCAACCATTCCCGCCTCGTAGAGAGATTGTGCTACCCGAAGGTGTTCTCTAGACAGATCCACCGCTTCATCCATCGCCTCTAGCAAATTCTCCGCCTCTAGAACTCCGCAGTAGGCCTCTTTAACCCGCAGGGCGATCTCACTTCTCTTGGCCTGGAGCTCAAAACCTGCGGCCCTCCTCTGGGTCCGGGCCAGGCCCAACTGGCTCCAAAGTGCACCCCCTTGGAAAATGGGCTGCACCACCTCCAGCTTGGTGTCGTGGCTCTCTTCTTCCATAAAACTCATCCTCACAGAAGATTCGTAGAGTATCTCACCGGTGGTCAGATCGGCCCTTGTGGCTATGGGGAAATTGAACTCCCGACCTCCTTCAGCCCGGGAATAAGCGGTGGAAAGGCTTACAGAAGGCAGGAAGTTGCCCACCGACTCCATCACCCCATACTTTGCTTGCCGTTGTTTCTCCTCCACGGCTTTGATCTCTTCATTCTCCTGTAAAGCAATTTCAACACTCTGTGTGATGGTCAAAGGAACAGCCAGAAC
>DAOVRJ010000289.1 GCA_030628225.1 Candidatus Zixiibacteriota bacterium
CACCAGCGGCAAGAAAGCTGTTAAAAATGTCCGAACAACAAGCCAGGAACGTCAGTCTTTCGTGTTGAATGACCAGGAGGTATTGCAACTGGCACGGTGGGCAGTTATTATCGAGAAGCACTACGGAAAGCCCATGGACATAGAGTGGGCCAAGGACGGAAAAAAGGGTAGGCTGTACATAGTTCAAGCCCGTCCGGAAACGGTACAGTCACGCAAAGAGGCCTCTTCGCTGAAAAAGTATACATTAAAAGAGAAGGGAAAGAAACTGGTCACCGGTCTGGCCATCGGAGAGGCCATCGCCACTGGCAAAGTCTGTCTGATCATGAGCCCAGAGGACATCGAACATTTCAGGGATGGATCTATTTTGGTCACCGAGATGACCGATCCAGATTGGGTGCCCATCATGAAGAGATCAGGGGGCATCATCACCGATCACGGAGGACGAACCTGTCACGCGGCCATTGTCAGCCGCGAGCTGGGTATTCCCGCCGTTGTGGGGACCGGAACGGCCACAAAGATCTTGAAAGATAGGCAGCCAATTACCCTCTCCTGCGCCGAGGGAGACAAGGCATACATCTATGACGGCATATTGAAATTCGAGCAAACAAATGTGAGCCTGGATGTACCCAAGACCAGAACGCAGATCATGCTGAATATAGCCAGCCCGGGAGCGGCTATGAGCTGGTGGCGGCTGCCAACTGAGGGGGTTGGCCTGGCCAGGATGGAGTTCATCATAAACAACATCATTAAGATTCACCCCATGGCTCTGATTCATTTCGATAGCTTGAAGGACAAGGAGACTAAAAAGCAGATTCGGGAGATGACCAAGAACTATGAAAAGAAGACGGAGTACTTCGTCGATCTTCTGGCCCGGGGCATCGCCAAGATAGCCGCCACACAGTATCCTCATCCGGTCATCGTACGGATGAGCGATTTCAAAACCAACGAATATGCAAATCTCATAGGTGGTAAACAGTTCGAACCAGAAGAGTCTAACCCCATGATTGGATGGCGAGGCGCTTCCAGGTATTACGCAGAAGGTTATCGTGAGGGATTTGAGCTGGAATGTCAGGCCATTAAGCGGGTACGCCAGGAGATCGGATTGCAAAATGTGCTGATCATGATCCCCTTCTGCAGAACCTTACAAGAGGCCGACCGCGTCATGAAAATTCTGGCCCAAAACGGTCTCAGGCGAGGCCTAAATGGTCTGGAAGTCTATGTTATGTGCGAGATACCGTCGAACGTGATACAGGCGGATCAGTTTGCCAAGCGCTTTGACGGTTTCTCCATCGGCAGCAACGACCTAACCCAGCTGGCCCTGGGTGTGGACCGTGATTCCTCGCAGCTGGCCGAGCTCTTCGACGAGAGAAACGAGACGGTAAAGAGACTCATCCGCAGCGTGATCAAAGAGGCCCACAAGGCGGGCAAAAAGGTGGGTATCTGCGGCCAGGGTCCCAGCGATTATCCAGATTTCGCCGCTTTTCTGGTGGAGGAGGGCATTGATTCGATATCCCTTAATCCCGACAGCGTCATCGGCGTGAAAAAACACATCGCCAAGGTTGAGCAGCGGCTGAAGCGCAACAAGAACAAGCGTAGAAGGTGATCCTGGGAAATAAGATAACAAAACGGAAACAGCCCCCTTGAGTGCTTAAAGAGGGCTGTTTTTTCGTTTTTAAAGAAAAGGTTAAAAGTTGTTGACTGTCTTCAAGTAGAGGAGCTTCTCAAGCGCAAGAAAAGCTACCGAGACACAGAGAAAGTTGGGCATTCTTGAGTAAGGTCTTAGACACATGACATACACTCATGTCTTTTGAATCTGATTTTCCCGACTTTTGCATTGTATCCTGGCTGCCACGCCTGTGGTCTGTGCCGGGATGTCTTTGCGCAAGATTGTATCGAGATGGCACCCAGAAAATTATGGTGAAATGAATCCAAGGGGAGAGGAACGATGTGTTTTCTAGTTCTCTTAATTTATGGATGGGGAGTTCAGAGAGATTGAGTGGCCAGGTGAGCTCTGGGAAAAGAAAATCTCCAAGACCAAGAAAAACCTATATTCCACCGCCAGATCATCCTTGGAGAAGACTCAGCATAGTCTCCTCCGACAAGATAAACGAACCTGTTTGTTAATTCAGAATAGGACATTTCTACTTAATTAAAAATCGGACATTTCTATTTGTGCTTGACAATGGAAATAAAACTGCTTGACATTTTCCCCTCAGTATGATAAAATAAGAAGATAGAAGCTGGATTATCGCATAGGATCACCAGCAAGGAGGTTTTCATGTCCTCATTGCGACAGAGCATCGTCCTGATCATCCTCCTGGGGTTCACTCTGGCCTCAGCGGCCCTGGCCGCTGACCTAAGCGGGCTGAAGTTCTGCCTGGATCCCGGGCATGGCAACTACCCCTACGAGAAGCCTTTTGAGACGGTCATAAACCTGAAGGTGGGTTTCTACCTGAAAGATTACCTGGAATCGGCCAGCGCGGACACGGTGATCCTCACTCGTTACAACAACTACGACAATCCCACCCTCACCGAGCGGGAGCAGATCGCCAACTCCAACAACGTGGACTGGTTCAACTCCATCCATCACAACGCATTTCAGGGGGCCAGCAATTACACACTTGTGCTCTACGAAGAGCTCTACGGTGGGCAGCCCCAGTGGCCAGAGGCGGTGACCATGAGCAACATCATGGCCGACGACATGTGGCACGCCCTGCGCACCACCCACTACCGGGTGGAGGGAGACCTGAGCTTTCTGGGGTTCAACCTGGGAGTGCTCAACGACCTTCTAATGC
>DAOVRJ010000061.1 GCA_030628225.1 Candidatus Zixiibacteriota bacterium
CCTATATCTTAAGATCTTGTTCCAGAATGTTGGATTCTCAACATTAAGGCTTTATGGATTCCGCTTTATATCTTCTACAACCAAGTTTTTAACCAGGATCCAGCATCCAGGATCGGTCTTTTTCACTAGCATCTCGTACTTTCCCCACAGCTGACACAACCCACAAAGTCTTGCCTGCTATAGCGCTTTAACCTCACTGTGGTGGGAATTTCTTCAGCATCTTCTCCACCGCTTCTTCCATTTTCTGCCCCACAGTTTCCGGATAGTGAATGGTCCCCACCGCCGTGCCGCGCCAGATAAGTTCCTCGAGCTGTGGGTCGACGAGATCCAGGATCAAGGTCCCCTCTTTATATTTTTCCACCTCCGTATACGTGCCCCAGCGGTGCCCTCTGTATCCATAGCGGTATCCATAATGGGTCACATCCACTCTATTCTGGGCTCCGATGTGAAAGGCGATCAGCAAATCCGGTTTGTCGCCGATGGCTTTCTGGTAGCCTTTAAGCAGCAATTCTCTTTCCACCGTACTTTTAACCTGTCTTTCCACCAGCGAACGCCTATGTTGCTTCCTGGGCGGCAGGTTTGGCTTCTTCTTAATCCAGCCGAATGTTTTATACTTGGCGAAATTGGCCTCTTGATCATAGTCGATGCTCACGCGCATGGATGAGCAGCCGATGAGTCCCATAGTCAGCGCGGCGATGAGCAGCTTGCTCAGGGTCTTCATGTTTCACCTCCTATCTGTAGGTGAATCTTATTGAGTCGTGCAGGCAGATGTTAAGACATCAGACCTCTGATGTCAAGAATATTTTACAAGAGGAGAAAATTGCCTGAAAAGGGCTATGTATCATATTTAAGCAATAGATGTGCCGAATCGTGGAAACTTTTGATATTTTTCCTTGACAAAAAGGTTAAATTATGGTATACTGGTATTTGATTACCAGTATAAAGAGGATATAAAAGATGCCCAAGGTGATGAAGATAACCGAAGCTACTTCCCTTGGCCTGCACAGTATGGTTTTTCTAGCCTCAAGGCCGGAGAAAGTTGTTTCGATCAAAAAGATCGGCACCGTGTTGCGCGCCTCCCAGGCGCACCTGTCCAAAGTGCTTCAGCGATTAGCCAGAGCAGGACTGGTCAGGTCCAGTCGGGGACCCCGGGGGGGCTTTATGCTGGCCAGGCCAGGTGATCAAATAACTCTCCTGGAGGTATACGAGGCCATTGAGGGGCCGCTCGTGTCCAGAAAATGTCTGTTCGATACACCCATATGTACTGGTGAACAATGCATTTTCGGCGATCTGTTGGAGACGACAAGCAATCGGTACAGGGTTTATCTGGAGGGAATGAAGCTGTCTAAGCTGACCGAGGTATATGTAAAGGAAGATGCTCATGCGTAGACAAATCATCAGGATCGACGAGGAAAAATGCGATGGTTGTGGGCTGTGCGTCCCCGCCTGCGCCGAGGGGGCCATCCAGATCATCGACGGCAAGGCCAAGCTGGTGAGCGAGGTGTACTGTGACGGTCTGGGGGCCTGTCTGGGCGAGTGTTCTCGTGGTGCCATCACCATCGAGGAACGGGAGGCGGAAGAGTTTGACCCGGAAGCCGTGCGAGGTCATTTGGAATCTCAGAAGCAATCGTGGCAGGAGACGAAGTCGACCGCCCACGCCAGTGCCATAGACTGCGGGTGTCCGGGGTCAGCATCCCAGGTGCTGCGCAAGAGAGAGACAGGGCCTGCCGAAGAGAGCTCTCCGGAATCAGGCGGAATTCCTTCGCAGTTAGGTCACTGGCCGGTACAGCTGTGTCTTGTCCCAGTACAGGCTCCGTGCTTTCAGGGTGCCGACCTGCTCATCGCCGCCGACTGCGTGCCCGTGGCCTATGCCGATTTTCACCGGCGCTTCCTGACCGGGCGGACCGTGTTGCTAGGTTGCCCGAAATTCGACGATCTCGAGGCATATCACCAGAAATTGACGGAGATATTCCGTCAGAACGATATCCGGTCTGTGGAAATGGTGTACATGGAAGTGCCCTGCTGTTTCGGCCTGGTGCATCTGGTGCAGCTGGCCCTGCAGGACTCGGGGAAGGAGATACCCGTTACCATGACCAAGATCGGCATCCGGGGCGATATATTAGATAGAAACCAGCCGGCTCCGGCAAAAGCTCCATGAGGAACAAAGGGACCAAAAACGCAGCCATTATCCTTTTCCAGGTAGAGCCATCGCGGCTCCAGAGACGGGATAGACTGGCTATACAACAAACTGTAATCAACATCGTTACGGAATTCACTTAAAGAATTTTATTAGATGATATACAGGGTCACAAGGAGAAAAGCATGTCCAAATCCTGTTGTTCGGAAGCAGGCCAGATGCCAACAGGGGAGGCTATTAACATGGCCAGCCTGGTGGATTACGCTTCGGGGTCAGTTGTCAGCAGAACGCTGGTCAAAAACGATGCCGGCACCATCACCTTGTTCGCCTTCGACATTGGGCAAGGTCTCAGCGAGCACTCCGCGCCCTTTGATGCCATCGTGTACATCCTCGAAGGCCAGGCCGAGTTGATCATCGGCGGCGAGACGGTGAAAACTACCACTGGTCAGTTGGTGATAATGCCCGCCGACGTGCCCCATGCCGTTAAGGCGCCGGGAAGATTCAAGATGCTGCTGACTATGTTAAGGGCGAAGTAAGATGCTGAAGATAAGAGACTTGAGACTCGGGACCCGGGAAAGAGCTCGAAGCTCGTTTGTCAAAGCTTGAGGCTCGACGAGATCTCTCTTTTCTGACAGATATTCTGTGGGAGACATCTCCCGATGTCGATTTCCTTCCACCCCTAGTTCCCAAACTTCCACCCCTGGTTCCCAAATTCTGTTTGGGAACCTTGAAGGAGAACAACGCATGAGCATGTTCTGTTACCAATGCGAGCAGACGGCCAAAGGGACCGGCTGTACCACACAGGGTGTCTGTGGCAAAGATCCGCAGACGGCAACCCTGCAGGATCTGTTGATATATGCCACCAAAGGATTGTCCATGTACGCCCATAGGGCGCGGGAGTTTGGCGTCAAGGACCACGAGATCGACGTGTTCACCCTGGAGGCCCTGTTCACCACGGTGACCAATGTGAACTTCGATCCGCAGCGGCTGCAGGGGTTGCTCAGGAGAGTGGCTGAATTGCGCGACAGGGCTAAAAGCCTTTACGAAGAGACGTGTAGTAAGAACGGGCAAGAGCCGGAAGATCTGGGCGGTCCTGCTTTATGGTCGCCAGCCAAGGATCTTGATGGCCTGATCCAGCAGGGCCGGGAGGTGGGCATCGCCGGGCGAAAGGAGCGTCTCGGCGAGGATATCACCGGCCTGCAGGAGCTGCTCACCTATGGGCTCAAGGGCATGGCTGCCTACGCCGATCACGCTCAGATCCTGGGTCATGAGGACGATGAGGTGTATGCCTTCTTCCACGAGGCTCTGGATTTTCTGACCAAAGAGGACCTCACCGTTGATGAACTGGTGGCCATGAACCTCAGCTGCGGTGAGGTGAACCTGAAGGTCATGGAGCTGTTGGATGCTGCCAATACCGGCGCCTACAGGGATCCGCTGCCCACCCCGGTGCGCATCGAGCCGGTCAAGGGCAAGGCCATCCTGATCTCCGGGCACGACCTGAAAGATCTGGAAGCGCTGCTCAAACAGACTGAAGGCAAGGGGATCAATGTCTATACCCATGGGGAGATGCTTCCCGCCCACGGCTATCCCGAACTGAAGAAGTACAAACACTTCGTGGGCAACTACGGCGGTGCCTGGCAGGACCAGCGCAAAGAGTTCGACCAATTTCCCGGGGCCATTTTGATGACCACCAACTGCATCCAGAAACCCAGGGAAACCTACAAGGGCCGGATATTCACCAGCGGGCTGGTGGCCTGGCCCGGCGTCGTGCACATCAAGAACCGGGACTTTACCCCGGTCATCGATGCCGCCCTGGCCGCCGAGGGTTTTACCCAGGACGGCCCGGATAAGACCATCATGGTCGGCTTCGGACACGCCGCTGTCCTGGGCGTGGCCGACAAGGTGGTCGACGCGGTCAAGCGCGGGGCCATCAAGCATTTTTTCCTCATCGGTGGCTGCGACGGGGCCAAGTCCGGCCGGAATTACTACACCGATCTGGCTCAGGCCGTTCCCCAGGATTGTCTCATCCTGACCCTGGGCTGCGGTAAGTACAGGTTCAACAAGCTGGACTTCGGGGACATCGAGGGCATCCCGCGGCTGTTGGACATCGGGCAGTGCAACGATGCCTACTCGGCCATCCAGATCGCCCTGGCCCTGGCCAAGGCCTTCGACACGGACGTGAACGGCCTGCCCCTCTCCCTGAACATCTCCTGGTATGAGCAGAAGGCCGTCTGCATTTTGCTGACCTTGCTGTATCTGGGCATCAAGAACATCCGTCTGGGGCCAACCCTGCCTGCCTTCGTCACTCCGGCTGTGTTGCAGGTGCTGGTGGACAATTTCAACATCATGCCTATCACCACCGCCCAGGAGGATCTGAAGGCCATATTGGGGTAGAGGTGAGTGTGGGCCTTCGCCCGAATGTGAGAGATACGATAAGGCGAGCCAGGATGTTTCTGGCTCGCCTTTGTTTCATCGGTGGATTTGTACCCACTGGTTCCTTGCCCCGCAGAGGCTCCTGCCTCTGCGGAAGAAGGTGATGTTTTGAACAGGCCAGATGCCCGTTCTACCGAAGCTCGAAGCTCGTTAAGTGAAATTCACCAGAGGTTTTGTCTTTCAGCTTCGAGCTTCAGCATCAATATCCACCATACTCTTCACTAGCACCATACGTCTCACCACGAATAGAGGGGGTAGCGAAAGACCGCGAGGCTGGCGGCCGGCCGAACGGGAGAGCGAGGACGGCATGCCCCGGGCTTGTCCCGGGGCATAGCCAGCCGATGGCGCGCAGCGCCACGCGGGCTGAAGCGAGGGGGATACTTCCCCCTCCTAATCCTTCCCCAGCGGCAGTCGGCATGATTTTACCACCCCACCCCAAAAGCAGATTCTTCGACCTCTTCGAGGTCTCAGAATGACAGGAATGTTTATTTTTCCCGAGCCCCGGTCACCTCTAAACTTTCATTATTCCTTGACATTCAGCATAGCCAACGATATATTAAATTTTCGGTTGAGCACCCGGTTCAACCGCTCGGGGACGGACAGAGCCCTGGCGGAATGGTCAACCTTCTTTCAGCAAAGGGGGTAGGATCATGGAACGGATGGGACGGATCTGGGAACTGGTGGGGAGAAGTCTGGGGGTGGGTTGTTGCCTGGGCCTGGCGGTCATGGTGGCGATTTCTCCGGTCGTCGGCGACGAGGGCGGGCCGGTCCCGGATACGGACGAGGAGTATGAGCTGTTTCTCAAGGAGAATCCGGAGTATAAGGCCCAGATGGAGGAGATGGACAGCCTTTTGGCCGGGGACGAGGAGCTGGAGGAGAGCTATTTAGCCTATCAGGAATCTCTCAACGCCAACCCGGAGCTGGCCGGGCAGGAGAGCACCTTCTTCGAGATCCTGGAAGAGGATACCGTGCTGGCCCAACGGCTGACAGAGTTCGAGGGGATCGCCGCCCAGGACTCGGAGGCAGTGGACCAGCTTGCCGGCATGGACAGCCTGCTGGCCGCCGAGCCGGAGCTGGCCGAGAGGGTCGAGGAGTTTGAGGTTGCTGCCGCAGAGGACGCTGAGTTTTTCGATGAGTACGAGGAGCAGATCGCCTATCTGCAGACCAATCCTGAGGAGGCCGAGGAGTTCTTCGCCGACGAGGACGGTCCCAACTACACGGGAGACGATCCCGACATGGTGGTCTTCGTCAACTACCTAACGGTCCATCCACCTCTGTACCGGGCATACTGGCGGCTGTACTACTATCTGAGGACGCATCCGCCGCTGGCCCAACGGGTCTACCGGCACTGGCGCTGGTACTGGCCGCGCCGGCCACTGTGGAGAGCTCACTGGCGCTATCGCCTGTGGGCGGCCCGTAAGGTGAGAGTTCACCGAATCGTGTGGCGCCGGCGCATCTATTTTGGGCGCCGTCCCTGGCTGAACAGGGGGATCCGGCATCACCGGTTAGTGGTGGCCCGGCGGCCGTGGGCCAGGCCGGTCTTACGGCGGCACCGCGCCTTCCTGATCAGGCACCCCAAATACTCCCATGCTGTGGCCCGGCACCACCACTGGGTGAAGAAGCACCATCCCCGGCCGTATAGGCCAAGGCCACACCACAGGCCGAAACCGCCGCCCAGGCCGCGCCGGCCCTGAGAATGATTTGCAGCGTATCATTTGATGAGGTAAGTAGATGATTCGTCTGAAAAGCGGTTGGCTCATCTTTATGCTGACCGTGGTGATGCTGATCTGTGCCCGAGATGTGAACGCTGTTCCTCTCGACATCTCGGGCATCGTCTTCCAGGATGCCAATGCCAACGGCCGTCTGGACGCCGACGAGCACTCTTTGCCGGAGGTTGTCATATCCGATGGTGTGCAGGTGGTGCGGGGCGACCGGTGGGGGCGGTATCGCCTGTCCACGGAGAGCTCGCGGGTGCTCTTCGTCTGTCCGCCCGGGGACTACCGGGCCAATGGCGAGTTCTTCGAATATCTGCTCGGGCATCGCAACGGGGACATCGTCGATTTTCCCCTAGTCAAGCACGACTGCTCGGACACCTTCTGCTTCCTTTTCTTCACCGACTCTCATGTGACCGCAGAGGAGAAATTCAACGCCGTGGCCGGGATGAAGGCGGCCGTGGCCCACATGAGCCGCCAGGAAGTGGATTTGGTCATCTCCGGGGGCGACCTGATCATGGATGCCCTGAGAGCTTGTGAGCCCGAGGCCAGAGCTCAATATCAGCTTTATCAGGAGCTGGTTTCCCCGCTGAAGGTGCCCCTGTTCAACGCCGTGGGCAATCACGAGCTGTACGGGGTCTACTTAGAGGGCGTGGGAGAGGATCCATGCATCGTGGAGGAAGACGATCCCCTGTATGGTATGGGCATGTACCGGGAGTATCTGGGGCCGGACCACTACTCCTTTAACTGGGGACCTTACCACTTCGTGGTGCTCAATACCCTGGGTCTTACCCGGGTGCGAAATTCCCGGGGGGACACCATCAGGACTTACTACGGCACCGTGGGACCGGAGCAAATCGAGTGGCTGCAGAGGGATCTGCAGATGGTCCCAGCCGAAGCTCCTATCGTCCTGGTGGGCCATATTCCCTTCGTCAGCCTCACGCTCACCTTCGAGGGTTACCACGACTGGCAGGTGATCGACTACGACCTGGAGGACCCGAAAGCGAAGAGCTTCGTTCATACCGTCAACAACACACCCCGGGTGATCAACAAGGTACTGGCCGGTCGCCGGATCATCCTGGCCCTGGCCGGGCATCATCACAACTACGAGGTGAGTCGCTGGGCCGACAACGAGCACGACCTGACCTTCGTCACCGGAGGATCGATCTGCGGCCAGTGGTGGGCGGGAGACCGGCGCATCGCCGGCAGTAGTTGGCCGGAGGGGTATGTCCTGGTTAGACTTAAGGATGGCCGGCTGGACGATCTACGTTACGTCTCCTACGGATGGCGGGGATATAAAGAAAGACAGATCCTTGATCCTTGATACTGGATCCTGGTTAAAGAAAAGCCGATCCTGGATGCTGGATGCTTGTAAAAAACCCGATCCGGGATGCTGGTTAAAAACTTGGTTGTAGAAGAAATAAAGCGGAATTCATAAAACCTTAATGTTGAGAATCCAACATTCTTGAACAAGATTTTAAGATATAGGATCCAGGATCCGCTTTTCCTGTCATGCCTGCGCATGCAGGCATCTCCGAAAGCAGAACAAGTGAAGGATACGGCCAATGCGGAGATTCCGGCATTCGCCGGAATGACAAAAGAGAGGTTCTCCCAACTCTCACAACTCGCCTAACTCTCAAAACTCTCTCAACTCTCAAAACTATAATCCAGGATCGAGGATGCATATTTTTTCGATATAAGCTTTTATTCTGGTACTATTTTTGCAGAGAGGAGAATATAGGTGATTGAAGCAAGAAAGCACCCTGATGCGGTGATATCGTCGTCGTTTTTGATCCTCTGTCTGCTCCTTATTTTCAGCTGGACTCCGGGATGCACAGCTCAGGAAGCGGAGCTGACCGTTCACTATCTGCGTCCGGCAGGTGACTATGAGGGCTGGACACTGTGGACCTGGGACGATGGGACACAGGGGGATTCCCAGGAGCTGGAGGCGGTCGGTCGGGATGAAGACGGCCTGATCTTTCATGTGCTCAAGGAGGAGTACGGGGATGGCACCCAGATCGGCCTGTTGCCCAAGTTCGGAGACTGGGACTCCAAAGATGCCCCGGACCGGGTGTGGATGCCTGGGATGGGTGATGAGGTATGGATCCTGGCCGGATATCCAAAACTACTTTCGGAGAGACCGGAGATGAGCATGACAGAGGTTAAGGGCAAGCCGCAGTTGACCGTCCACTACCACCGCCCGGAGGGCGACTACGGGGGCTGGACCCTGTGGACCTGGGACGACAAGACCGAGGAAGATTCCCAGGAGCTTATGCCGGTGGAGCAGGACGACTACGGCCTCGTTTTCCGCGTGAAGAAAGCCGATTACGGGGATGGCACCCAGATCGGTCTGTTGCCCAAGTTCGGCAACTGGGTCGACAAGGATGCACCGGACCGGATCTGGTTCTCCTTCACCGGGGATGAGGTATGGATCGTCAGCGGGGATGGTGAGCTTTACGCGCAGAAACCGGATGTGTCGCCCTGGGTGCGCAGGGGCTTCGTGGATGGCCCCACAGATGTGATCCTTTCCCTGTCCAGAGCCATGCCGGCGGAGGAGATCGAGGCGGACAACATCACCCTGCGAGATGCTGCCGGCGAAAAGATCGAGATCCTCCAGGCAGAGGGACTGCCTCCCTCGGCACCGGCGGCCCGGGAGATACGGTTAAAGGTGGGTCGCCCCTTTCAGCTGCACACGGACCGGCTGGATGAGTTCACGGTCGAGGCAAAGGGATACCGGCCGGGATATCTATCCGCCCGGGGCATATTGGACTCAGCGGACTACGTGACCGATCAGCCCCTGGGTGCCCTCTATACGCAGGAAAAGACCGTCTTTCGCGTCTTCGCTCCCAGTGCGTCAAACTTGGAGTTACTGCTCTACGACCAGCCCGTGGGGGGCGAACCCCGTGTGGTGGAGATGTCCCCCGGGAAGGGTGGCCTGTGGGAGGCCGCCGTGGAGGGCGACCTGCGGGGGACCTATTATACCCTCAGGGCCGATGGCGGCGACCCCCGCTTCGATCCCCAGCGAGAGCTGCTCGACCCCTACTCCCGGTGCAACACAGCGCATGACGGCCGGGGGATGATCCTGGTCGATGATACTCCGGTCGCCGACCGTCCCGGCTTTCACGTTGACGAAGCCATCATCTACGAGCTGCACATCAGGGATTTCACCATCGATGAGGACTCCGGTATTCAACACAAGGGAAAATACCTGGGTCTGACCGAGGAGGGCACCACCATGCCCGGCCATCCTCAGGTGAAGACCGGTCTGGATCACCTGGTGGAGCTGGGCGTCAACGCCGTTCAGATCATGCCCATTCAGGATTTCGAGAACGACGAGTCCAGCGATGCCTACAACTGGGGCTACATGCCGGTGCACTTCAACTCCCCCGACGGCTGGTATGCCACCGATCGGCACGGCCCCGCGCGGGTAGAGGAGTTCAAGAAACTGGTGGATGCCCTGCACCGCCGGGGCATCAGGGTGATCATGGATGTGGTTTACAATCACACCGCCGAGACCAGTCCTGCTAAGATATTCAGCTTCAACGGGCTGGCACCCGGTTACTATTACCGGCTGAAGGAGAACGGCAGCTACTGGAACGGCTCCGGGTGCGGGAACGAAATCCGCTCCGAGGCTCCCATGGTGCGCAGGTTCATCCTGGACTCCGTGGAATACTGGGTGAGGGAGTATAAGGTGGATGGTTTTCGCTTCGACCTGATGGGCCTGATGGATCTGGAGACAATGGTCCAGCTGACCAGAAAACTGCGCTCGATCGACCCGAATCTTCTGATCCAGGGCGAGCCGTGGACCGGCGGCCAGACACCGATCGCCCCCACGGTAAAGGGCGCACAGAGAGGAAAAGGGTTTGCCGTCTTCGGCGACCACTTCCGCGATGCCATCAAGGGTGGGGTCTTCGACCTGAACCCGGGCTACGTTCAGGCGGGCATCAACATCGACCGGGTGAAGAGCGGCATTCAGGGAAGCGTCAACGACTTCGCCGACAGCCCCCTGGAAACCATTAACTACGTAGCCTGTCACGACAACCGTACATTCTGGGACCGTTTGGCCATCACCACCGAGAAGCGGACCGACATCACCGAGGCCGACCGCGTGCGCATGGATAAGATGGGTGCCGTCTTGGTGCTCACCTCCCAGGGCATCCCCTTTATCCACTCCGGCCAGGAAATGCTGCGCACCAAGGGCGGGGATCACAACAGCTACAACAAGCCCGACGCGGTGAACAAGATCCGCTGGCAGTGGAAGGTGGACCACCGCGATGTGTTCGAGTATTACCGGGGTCTCATCGCCCTGCGCAAGGGACACCCCATCTTCCGGATGAAGACCCGGGAGGAAGTCCTGGGCAACCTGAGATTCTTCGACGATCACCTGGGTATTCCGGTGCCGGCAAGATGCATCGCCTACCGGCTGACCAGTGGTAATTCCGGCGATGTCTGGGATCAGGTGCTTTTGCTGTTCAATCCCAACCAGGAACAGGTGACCTTCTCCCTGCCTGAGGGGAAATGGACGGTGGTGGTAGATGAGGACGAGGCCGGGGAGACCCCGGTGAAAACGGGACCTGCTGTTTTATCCAAGGGCGAGGCGCAGGTGCCCGGGACCAGCGCCATGGTGATGTGCTTGGAGGAGGGTTGATGAGGTTTTCATGCATATGTTTTGTGCTGGCGGCGCTGGTGCTCTTGTCCCCGTGGTCATTTGCTCAGGAGCACGGCTCCGCGCTGTCACCTCACCCG
>DAOVRJ010000153.1 GCA_030628225.1 Candidatus Zixiibacteriota bacterium
ATCTTTTTGGGGATCACTCTGGTCATTGGCCTGTTGGTGATGGGCTTGGCGAGCGCCACGGAGCACTGCGTGCTGCTTGAGCTGTTCACCAATTGCTACTGAGGGGCCTGCGGCAATGCCAATGCGGCGCTTGACAGTGTTGTCAAGTACGATTTCTCCCCTTCCGAATTAGCAGTGATGCGATGTGAAGTGAACTCCTACTGCCCTTTATATACCAGTGAAGGAAACAGCAGGCTGTTCTGGTATCCCGAGATGGCGGGTGGAGGCTATTGGACACCCACCGTATGGGTGGATGGAATCGACTCGGTAGCGACATCTGCGACTATCTCATGGTGGTGGGACGAGTTAAGGCGTATGGTCGCCGATCGCCGGGCCGTGTCCAGCCCGCTGAAGATGACTATGCAGGTGGAATTGGACGCCAAGGCGGATAGTGGGACGGTCCATGTGGAAATCGTGGCCACGGATACCATTCCTTTCACCGGACTGTATATTCGCTTTACCGTCATCGAGGACGATTTGACCTCTGGGTTAAAGCACTATGACCAAATACTGCGGGATTATTTCCCCTCGACGACAGGATACAGTATAACCATAGCCGAGGGGGACACCCTGAGCTTTTCCGAAGACTTCGAAATCGATCCGTCCTGGGTGCTGGAGAACTGCCGTGTGCTGGTCTTCGTGCAGAACGGCAAGTATGTTGCTCAGTATAAAAGGGAGGTGGCCCAGGCCATCCAGGGTCCGCTTCTTGCTCCGGTGCCGGATGCGGTGGCAAATCTGACCGTCACCCTGTTAGAGAGCGATCTGGTCCTGCAGTGGTCGCCGGTATCCACCGATACGAGCGGCAATCCCGTAGAGGTGGACTACTATCAGGTCTATCGCGACACGTTGAGCTTTTTCGAGCCCGGCTCCGATCCCTTCACTTCCACCACAGACACTTTCTATGTGGACGACTCGGGGGTGGTGGGGGATGCCGGAACCCACTACTACTACGCCGTGACGGCCGTGGCGGGAAGCAAGGAATCGGATTTCTCCGGAACGGTTGGGGAGTTCGATACCGGGCTGACCAATGAGCCTCCGGAATAGTAGTTGATATGTGAGTTGAAAGGAAAAGGGCCCTCCTGAGGTTTCGGGAGGGCTTTTTTTTGAATGAAAAATGGAAAATGGAGGATCCATGAAATCGCATTTCTGATACCCACAAAGAAATTTCAACCAAACCTGCGGAGCTTTTCGCTTGCGCTGTGGAGGTCCTTTTTGTTATATTCATGTCATCATGGAGGAATCGATGCCGGACAAACATGCTCATATTCTGACCAAGGCGGTCCTTGGGTTTTTAGGGGTTGCCCTTATGGGCTTGGCCCTTCTGGGCGGCTGCGGCCAGCAGGATCCGGTGCAGCCTATCACGGGGGCTATATTCGTCTCCTCCGACACGAGCGGAGCAGCGATATTTTTAGATGGAGAGGATTCTGGTCAGGCGACACCGGACACCCTGGGGGAAATTTCGGTGGGCAGGCATGTGGTCCGGGTCCGCCTGGAGGGATTCGTCAGCACCCCGGAGTCGCTGGTGGTTCAGGTCTCCAGCGGACAGATAGCCGAGGCCTTTTTTGCCATGAACAAGGTGGCCGGCAGCCGGCGGCTGGTCCTGCTGGAGCATTTCACCAGCGTCAATTGTGGTCCCTGTCCCCAGACAAACAGGATCATCAATGGGCTGTTGCAGGATTTTGGCCCGGCAAAGGTGGTGGGCATCGAATATCACCCCTGGCCGGCGGATCCCTTTTACGACGCCGCCAACTTTGAGAACATCACCAGAAAGAACTACTACAACATCACCAGCGTCCCGGACATATTCGTAGACGGCCTGGCCAATCCCGACCCGTTCGACTCGCTGGACATCGTGGAGGCGGTGGATGCCAGGCTGGATCAGATGCCCCCTCTGGCCATCGTAGTGACGGACACCGTGGTTGGTCAAAGCTGGGCCGGCACGGCCCAGGTCATCGGGTTGACCGACATAGTCAGCAGCGATCTGCGGGGTTTCTTCGTCGTTCTGGAGAAGGAGGTGCATTATTCCCAGCCTCCGGGCACCAACGGGGAGAAGGATTTTTACTTCGTCATGCGCAAGATAGTCCCGGCGGCCAACGGGGAGATGCTGAATATCTCCGCCGGCGACACCCTGACCATTTCCCAGGAGTGCGATCTGCATCCCGATTGTGATCCGGCAGAGATCTATTCTATCTACTTCGTCCAGGACTATCTCAATAAAGAGATTTTTCAGGCCGGCACCTCTCTGCCTGCGGAGACTTCCCGGTTTTCCCTGATGAGGAATTTGAGATGAAAAGGAGAGCCTTCAAAACCCTGCCCTCCCTGCTCGTTCTCTTTCTGTGGGTCGGATCCAGCATGGCCCAGGATTATTCCTTCAGCCACACCTGTGACAATCAGGGCTATGTGGTCCATCCGGACAGCTTCGCTCTCTTCACCACCATTCTGACAAATACCGGGGCCCAGGCCGATACCTACCGGGTGGTGCTGGACAAGGATCTGCCAGTGCCCTGGTACAGCCTGGCCTGTAATTCCATGGGCTGCTTTCCTGATTCCGTGCGGATCACTCTTGCTTCCGCTGAGGCGGAGACCATCACCGTGTACATTTGGCCTTTCAGTTTCACCGGCGCGGGCACGGTGACCATGCGGGTCAGCTCCCTAGGCGATCCGGGACAGACGACGGCCATGCCGCTGACGGCCATCACCAACACGGGGGTGGAGGTCCTGGTGGTGGACGACGACGGGACAGAGAATTACGAGACGTACTATCAAACCGCTCTGTACAGCACCGGCCGCACCCACGGCACATTGGATAACGCCTTCACCACGATCGGCGCCGATGAGCTGGCTCCCTTCTCTGCGGTGGTCTGGTTCACCGGAGAGGCGACGCCCGTGTTGACGGAGGAGGACCGTCAAGCGATATCCGCTTATTTAGCGGGTGGAGGGAGGCTGTTCATCTCCGGTCAGGATATCGCCTATGCGCTGTGTGATCCGGCCAGCGGGGAGTCGGATTCGAGCACGGGTGCATGGTTTACTTACACTTTCTGTGCATCATATGGAGGCGAATATAACAGCACGTTGATATTGAACGGGATTGCTGGCAACTCCATATCCAATAGCAGCACGCTGAGTGTTTCTGGTGGCGATGGAGCAAATAATCAGACAGCACCCGATATCATTGAGAATATCTATGGACAATATCCTCACTTTGCTTATCCGGCATTTCACTATTCTGATTTCTACGACTGGCCGCATGTGGGAGCTATTACTTTGAGCACCGGGGTCTATCGAATCGTCTACTTCGCCTTCGGCTTCGAGGCCATAGACAACGCCGCCGACCGGGCCCTGCTGATGGAGCGCATCATGGACTATTTCGAAGATTCCACTTATGTGGAGACGGACACAGAGATCGCCTCACATCCACAGAACTTCTTCCTCTCGCCCAACTATCCCAACCCATTCAACGCCACCACGGTCCTGAGCCTTACCATCCCCGGCGATGAGCCTATGCCCGCCTCACTGAAGATCTACAACGTCCTGGGCCAGGAGGTGCGCACTCTGGTGGACGGGATCGTCTCACCGGGAAGGCACATCATTCTGTGGGATGGGACAGACGATACAGGCTGGGACCTGGCCAGCGGGGTGTATTTCTCCCGGCTGGATGCTGGCGGATTCACTCAGACACGAAAACTAGTGTTGTCTCGCTGACGGAAAGAGGATCACATCAACATGAGAAAGCGAATTGGTCTATTTCTGCTGCTGTCGCTCGTTGTGACCGGCCTGCTTTTCGTCTCCTGGGTCACCGCCGAGGAGGATAACGACAAGCTGCCCATAGTCCCCGATTTTAAGCTCAAGAACCTTGAGGGTGAAAGAATAGCCCTCAGCGATCTGCTGGGTAAAGGACCCATCCTCATCTCCTTCTGGGCTACCTGGTGCAAGCCCTGTATCAAGGAGCTGCCTCATCTCCAGGAGTTGTACGAGAAGTACAAAGATAGGGGTTTCCTGGTGGTGGCCATCTCTGAGGATGCGCCGCGGAGCGTCTCCAAGGTGAGAAGCTTCATCGCCGGAAAGCGCTATACCTTTCTGGTCCTGCTGGACGACAACAACAGCGTTCAGCGCAAGTTGAACTTCCGGGCCATTCCCTACACCATGTTGCTGGACAAAGAGGGACACATCGTGCACAAACGGATGGGCTACCGTCCTGGCGATGAGCGCTTGCTGGAAGAGGAGTTCTTGTCCTTGATCGAGGTGCCGGAGGAGCGGGAGAGGATGGCGGAGGAAGAGAAGAAGGATGAGGGCACCGGGCAGACGGCGGAGGATGAGCAAGGCGAACAGGAACAAGGTGAGGGTGAGAAGGGGAGTGCTGAGCAGGAGCGAGGCGAGAGAAAGTATATAAAGAAAGTGAAGAAGGAATGGGCTAAAATTAAGTCCGCAGAGGGACGCGATGAGTAAAGCCTTGACGAGAATGGCTCGAATATGCCCTATTCCGGGCTTTTTTTTCTGTCTGTTTCTGATCCCCGGAATTATCCCTCAGGCCGGAGCCCTGGACATGCTGGGCTTCGATCTCAGCAACCAGATGGAGTACTCCTGGGACACCGAGGACGAGGAGGAGATCTTCGAGAACTGGCTGGATGTCAACTACCGCATGGATATCCTGACCACCGGCCTGCGCTACGAAGTTTTCCAGCCCTCCAAAACGGGCCAGACGAAGGAGGAGGTTGCCCTGCTCTACTTCGCCGTGGAGAAGGACGGCATCGGATTGCGGGGAGGCGATTTCTATACGATTTTCGGCCGCGGCCTGGCTCTGCGGGCTTATGAGGACAGGGATTTGCGAGTGGATAACAAACTACGTGGTATTAAGTTTCAGGGGTACTATCGTGGATTGGAGGCGACGTTGTTGTCTGGCCGCCCACCGCGGAAGGACCGGGATAATGCCGACGAGATTCGCGGGCTCAACCTGAACCTTCAGCTGGCCCGCGGGCTGAGCTTCGGGTGGAGCTATGCTTCCCTGAAGGCACCCGGAACTTCCGGAAGGGGCACGGAAATCAACACCGGCCGCGTGGAGGCCTTCGCCGGGCCGCTGAGCTTTTACGGCGAGCTGGCCAAGCGGACCCGCAGCCTGGGGTACGGACTCTATTTTTCATCCAGCTTTTCACGATCGGGATTCGCCCTCATTGCCGAGTTCAAGGATTACGACCAGATGGTCCTGCAGACCAGCGATGGGCGCCAATACAACACGCCCCCCGCTCTGACCCGGGAGCATGCCTACTCCCTCCTCCGGCGCCACCCCCATGTGCTTGACGCCGATGATGAGCTTGGTCTTCAGTTGGAGGCCAGTCTCTCGCCCCTGGAGTGGACCTCGGTGCTGCTGAACTACAGCTACACGGCGGAGCACGCCAGATATGAAGCTCACCCGAATGCCAGTGCAGAGCTTTCTGGAGAATGGGGCAAGCCTCTCTTCCGGGAAGCATACGCGGAGGTTACCCAGGAGATCGGGGAGCAGGCATCCCTGGTGGCCGCCGGCGGAATATCTCTGGCCCCTGGGGATGTCAATTATACCGGGGTTTTGGATGTAAGCCTCTACTTGGATCATATGAACACTATTCGCCTTGAGCTCCAGGCTCAGCACACCGAGGAATACGGAGAATACGACGATCATATGCTCACGGTGGAATTCACCCGCGCTCCCCGCCTCTCGCTGAGTCTGGCGGGCGAGCACACCAACAAGTCGGACATGCAGAAGCTTTCCGGTGAGGCCAACAACTGGCTCTCTGCCCAGATGGATCTGCAGCTGACCGATAATCACGACGCCACCCTGTTCGTCGGTTCCCGGCAGGGAGGATTTATCTGCACCGGCGGCCGTTGCCGCTGGGAGCCGGAGTTCAAGGGTGTGGAGCTGAAGCTATTCAGCAATTTCTGAGGGCCATGGAGATCCCTTTGAGATCGAGAAGCTACTGGTTGGGCACAGCGGTTCTGGTCGCCTTTTTAGTGGTGGGGAGCGTTCCGGCTTTTAGCCGCCCTTTGGCCATCGATGGGTCGGTGGGTGGCTTTTCTTTGCAGAACGCGGCCCAGGATTCCCTTTCCAGTGTCCAGGTCAAGACCAAGTCGCCCA